>JAHDGT010000014.1 GCA_020631675.1 Bacteroidota bacterium | reverse complement strand
ACAGGCAGCAACGAACCGACAGGCAGTGCGCTTAATAGGAACGGATAGCCCGGTGGACGCAGTGAAAGCTTGCGCTTTCTTTAGACCCGAGACATGAGACTCGAGACATGAGACTTTGTGCAGTGTGCCGATTTATTATGGCTTACTAAGCAAGCTTTTATTGCGGGCATGCGCCATAGTCAGTCTCCTAAAAAAGAAAAAGGTGAGCATCTGTTTTCTGTCATAGTGCCCAAAGGATAATAATCTTCGATTCAGTATTTGATATATTTGGCTCCCATAAGCTAACAACCTATTTCGATTTTAACATGAACCTACGATTTATACTTGCATTCACTCTTGTGGTATTGCTGAGTGGTTTTTCGGCTCAAGAGCTGTACGCTCAGAAAAAGAAGAAAAAATTCGGGGGTGGCAAGTCTGCTGAGGCTGCTGCACCTGGCAAGTTCTCGGGAGATTTCCAGATGGCCGCGAAGTTTTTCGAGCCGGACTCTATTCGCGGGGCTTGGAACAACCCTTTTTATGAGAATCAATTTTACGGTTCTGAAGGATGGCTACAGCTGAACTATAATTATCAGGGTTTTGATGTGGGGATGCGCTATGATTTTTTCCACAATACGAACATATTCAGTCCAAATCGCCCTTATCCTGCTGCGGATGATCAAGGTCAGGGTATCGGGCGTTGGTACATTAGAAAGACGATCGACAAGCTAACGATCCAGGCGGGTTATTTTTATGATCAGTTCGGTAGTGGTTTGACTTTGCGCGCGTATGAGGCACGGGCATTAGGTATTGACCAGGCAGTGAAGGGTGTTCGCTTGGCCTATAAGTTCAATAAAGATTGGAATCTGGTTGCCTTTACGGGACGTCAAAAATTCATTTTCGAGACCTATAAACCTATTTTAAAGGGAGCGAATCTGGAGGGTTACATCAGCGTGAATGATAAGTTGAGTTTAGCACCGGGGGTAAGTATCGTGAACCGTACGATCGACGAGGGTACGATGCAGGGTATCGCGGCAGAAATCAACACCTTGGACTTAGAAGATCGCTTTGACCCTAGGTACAATGTTTATATGGCTTCTTTTTACAACCGTATGAGTTGGGGTAAGATCGGCTGGTATGTAGAAGGTGCCTATAAGACGGAGGATGTGATTCGGGATCTACAGCAGAACTTGATCCACCCGGATTATGGCATGGTGGGTTTGACGAATGTGAGCTACTCCACCAAAGGTTTCGGTATTATTCTACAGGCGAAGTACACGGAGAATTTTGATGCGCGGACTTCACCTAATGAGACGTTCTTTAATGGGCAGTTGAATTACCAACCTTCTTTGACGAGAGAGAACAGTGGCAGGTTGACGGCTCGTTATGCGGCAGCTACGCAGCCTTTAGGTGAATTGGCTTTACAGGGGGATGCGACTTTTACGCCAGTGAAGGGACTGACTTTCAACTTGAACTATTCTGACATCAATACTTTAGAGGGGGGCAGACTGTACCGCGAAGGTTATTTGGAGGCTTCTTACCGCCCGGGTGGCGACAAAAAGTGGAAAACTGCCTGGGGGGTACAAATGGTGGATTATAATCGTTTTGTTTTTGAGCAGAAGCAAACACCTGAAAACCCTTTTGTGAATACCTTCACCACTTTCGGGGAATTCATCTATAAGTTTGACAAGAAGCGTTCATTGAAGACGGAGGTATCTCATATGTTGACTGAGCGTAACCGTAGAATGTTCGGTTCTGATGATGATGTATATCAGCAGGATCTGGGCGATTGGTTTTATGCCTTGGCGGAATTCAGTATCGCACCGAGTTACTCTTTTGCTGTGGCGGATCTGATCAACTTACCGAATAAGGATTACCAAGAAAAAAGTCCGGAAAAAGCGATCTTCGGTCCGGTACACTACCCTACTTTCTTTGTTTCTTATACGAAGAAGGTATCGCGCTTCTCTTTGGCTTATGTGAAGCAGCCTGCGGGTATTGTTTGTACAGGTGGTATTTGCCGTTTAGAACCAGCTTTTAGTGGTGTGCGTTTTGATTTAACGACTAATTTTTAATCCGGCATGAATCAGGAGTCCTTAAGAAGTCAGGCGACAGACGATTTCTTTGGCAAGAGTGATTTATTTTCGTAGTAGAAACAAAAACCAATAAGAATGAAACGTTCCTTATTATATTTTTTAGGTATTGGCTTGATGGTATTCGGCTTCAGTGCATGCGAAGAAGTACCTCCATTCATTGACTATTCAGACAACAGCGGTGGAAATGGCGGTTCAGGCACGGAGGTCACCTTTGAGGAGATCTACAATGACACGACTTTCGTTACGACTGATGTGAGTGCGAAGCAAGATCGTGTGGTAGTAATGGAAGAGTTTACGGGTGTTGCCTGCGTGAACTGTCCTTTAGGACATGAAGAATCTCAGGACTTACTGGATACCCACGGCGATCGTTTGGCTTTAGTAGCGGTACATGCGAATTGGTTAAACTACATCTCTGGTGAGTCTATTCAATTTTTAACGACGAGCGAGGCTGGTTTCATTTTGAATTTATGTCAAGTGGAAGGATTACCTTCTGCTAGTATTGACCGGGTACAATTCGACAATGAGGATGTGATCGCTATTGATCAGTTACCGAAGTGGGCCAGTAAAATAAATGAGCGTTTGAGTGTGCCTACTGAGCTGAACTTGCATGTTTACAACGACTACAATTCTGATACCCGTGAGTTGACCGTTTATACGCAAATACGCTATACGGAAGATGTTAGCGACCAACGCTTCATTAGCATTATGCTGACCGAAGGTGGTATCATAGAGCCTCAAGAATTAACTGATGGCTCTATTGATGAAGAATATGAACAAGAGCATGTATTACGTGGTATGATAACCCCACCATCTGGTGATGCGATCAATGAGACATTAGAAGCGGGGAGAGTGATCGTGAAATCT
Source organism: Bacteroidota bacterium (assembly GCA_020631675.1). Taxonomy (GTDB): domain Bacteria; phylum Bacteroidota; class Bacteroidia; order Chitinophagales; family UBA2359; genus JAHDGT01. The sequence continues at coordinate 18,438 of JAHDGT010000014.1, read as the reverse complement.
TATAGCTTTACAGTACCCTCAGAATGGGATCCTGCGCATATGGAGGTTGTTGCCTTTGTACATGGTGCCACCAATACACCTGAGATCATTCAGGGGGCTAAAGAATATGTGATCAAGTAAATAAGTACCCAGACAAAAATAATCGTTGCTTCTGACTTGCTATTTTAGCCGTATCCTGCGTTATGAAAAGCCTCATTTAGCGCTGCTATACCTCGTTTTTCATGCCTTGGCTACAACTAAAATAGCGGCGTCTTAAGCTATAAGCTTACTTTTGTCCAGGTACTTACTACCGTACAGTACTTCAAAATAAAAAGAGAAAGGCAGCCAAAAGGCTGCCTTTCATATTTTGTCCAATTGTAAAAGTGGGAACGATTAAAAAAGAACAGATATAGTGTGAGTCGGGGGGACTGATAAACCAGTATAGAATTGTTTTTTGGGTGTCTAACCGTACTACAAGTATAAACCAAAACCCAATAAACTACCGTATAATAAGAGGCACGATCGTGTAAACGGTAGTTTGAATTATTTTACGGTTCTACGTAAATAGACCATTTTTAATATCAAATTGAACGCAGCAAAAATGCTTTTCATGTGTTTGACGTGACATTCTACTCTATCATAATTGGTAGTTCAATATGCACCTTTGTTCCTCCTTCTTTAGGTTCAGTAACTTCTACTTTACCGGACAGACCTTGCTCATTGCCAAATAATTGTATGCGTTCTTTGGTTATTTTACTGGCCATATTCAAGTGCTTCCCCGCATCGTGTTTCAATTGTTTACTTGCGGTAATGCCTATTCCGTTATCAATGATTTGTATCAATAATAATTCGCCTTTTTCGGCACATTGAATCTTTACCATTCCCTCTCCTTTTGGACGAATACCATGCAGAATGGCATTTTCCACATAAGGCTGTATGATCATGCTGGGTACTTGGATCAAATCGATGTCCAACTCGTCCCCAAAATCAATATCCCATTTAAAGGCTTCTTCTCCAAAACGCAAGCGTTCCAACTCTAAATAACGCTCAACCCGTTCCAGTTCTTCTTCTAAAGAGATGGTTTGATTCGATGAAGTATTCAGGTAGAGTCGAATCAGCTCACCGAATTTACCGAAGTAAGAGTTCACTTTCTCCAGCTCTCTTTGCTGCACATAATCTTGTATAGAGGCCAGTACATTGAAAATAAAGTGCGGATTCATAGAGTTCGCCAAAGCCCGCTGTTCCAAATGAGTTATTTTTTGATTCAGGGCCAACTCTGCCGCCGCACGTTTCGCTTGCCTGTTCAACTGAACACGAAAAACCAAATAACTTAAAGCCAACAGGTAAATAGCGATCAAGAGATAAAACCACACTGTTTCATACCAATAAGGTTTGACTTCAAAGCTTATCGGAAGTGCGTTTACCCATGACAAGCCATCCTTACTCGCTTTAAAGGATATGGTATATTTCCGGGGAGATAGATTTTGAAACTTCACCTCAGCTTCTTTCTGCTCCACCCATTCCTCCTCATTTAAGCGATAGGAATAAATGGTTTCATCAAAAGATTTAAAATGCCGCAAACTAAGGGTAAAAGAGAGGTCTTCTTGGTCGGGCTCTAACAGGATGTCTTGCTCTAAATCCCATTTCTCACCTTCTACTACAACTTCGCTGATCGCTAAATACTTGTTGACGTTTAAATCATAAATCCTCAGCAGCTCTTCTTTTTTCGCTGTAAAGTAACCATTAGTATTAGATACGAAAACGCTTTGGTCATCTGGGTCATAGGTCACTGCTTGTAGTCTATTTTCCAAAAGACCATGTTTATTGTAAAAGCTATAAAAATGCTCAAAATCAAAATAGATCAGTCCTTTGCTTGAGGCTAACCACAAATGTCCTTCTTCATCAAAAGCAAGATCCTTGACCGATACATTACCCATGCGCTCATGGGCAGTATAAGTGAACCAACTGCCATTGAGCCGAGCGATCAGGCCTCTATCCGTACAGAACCAGATGCTATCAGGGTGATTGACTTTGATCTTACTGATCTCGACCCCTTTTAACTCTTCAATGAAAAAGCTCGTGCTATCAGCCATAGAATCATACAAACGAAAGGTTTCTCTATCGTAATAAAACAATCCTTGTTTAGAAGCCTGCCAAAGTTGGCGATCATCCACATAAAAGGGTTCCGCATGAAAGTCGTTATAGTATATGCACTCTATATAGACCGAATCCAGCTGCTCTCCGATCTGATCCATATTCAATTCTCGGTAAACTGTACCATCCAATGCTCTAATACTGAACCAAATACCTTTTTCCTTATCAGCAGACAATTGAAGACTCCCTCTATGCACATAGGTCATTTCTCCCTGAAGATGGGGTCTTTTCACTGTGTTATGCTCTATCACCCTACCATTTTTGTTCGCCACGAACAGTCGGCCTCCTATAGACTTTAAATTGCTCACATTAGCCAAGCCCCTTTCATTCTTCTCTATGTCCAAAGAATAGCAAGTATCGGGTTCACAGCGATATAGTTCATCAACTCCGCTTACGATCAATTGACCAGAGGGGCTCATAACATGAACGTCCTGTACCGATACGATGGGAATATCTTTTCCAGCACGGTAGTTCACAAATGGGGTATTCATCAGCAAGTACACCCCTCTCCCCCAACTAGACAGCCAAATATTGCCACTATCATCTTCTTTGAAATTATTGATCACCACATCATCCAAAGCCTCTGGCAGCTCTAAGGGAACAAAGGTATCCGAACCCACTCGCAGCACATAAACACCATGCTTCACCAAATAGGCATAAATATCCCCTCTTGAATCTTTGAATAGTGTAGAGACCAAAGTATTGGGTAAACCCTTTTTATAGCTTTGCTTTAAAGCCCAGTCCTTCAACTCGTATATTACCCCCTCAGAGCCGATCAGCAAACGGTCATAGCCTATCTTTTGCAACGAGTGCATTCTCTTATCCCCATTGCTGAACACCAGATCCATCTGTTCTTCATCCGATGGGTCGTTCCGTTTCAAGCCATCTTCGGTAGTGATCAGAAAAGTGCCGTCATGCCAAGGGATCAAGCGTTTGTAGTATAAAGAAGAGCCCGTTGTTTTCATGAACTTCTCCCTATACTCGATCTTATCGTAAAGATGTGATTCGATATAGGGTTGAAAAACCCGATCATTACGCACATAAACATCCGCATTCACGTAGATCTCCCGCCCGATCTGCTCAATAAGCGGCTGATGCCCTACTTGTACTTTATTCAAACCCTTCCGCAAACAAGAAATGATCAGGTTGCGGTCGGAATCCTCTGATATCCAAGTGATATTATTAGACCGCAGTCCGTCCTCTCGCGTGAACACCTCTATATTCACCCCATCAAAACGACATAAGCCGCCCGAAGTGGCCAGCCAGACATAGCCCAATCGATCCTGGTGCATACACCACACCGTTTCACTCGGCAGTTCATCTTCTCCTATAGGAAGCAAAAACGGTGTCTGTCCGGATACGAATAGAAATACGCCACTAGCGCACCATATCAGTATAAGCACCAATAAGTCCACAAAATCAAGGCGTTTTCTAATCATAATTGTCGAAGCTTAATAATGAGGTAGTTTAAAGTTATTTATTACCTCCTTGTTTGAAGTTGTTGACTTTCGCCCTAACCAAACTGACCCTCCTTCTTGCAACAGGAATCTCCACTCCATTAACAAGCCTTACATAGTACTGATCCGATTTAACGATCTCGCTCACATAAGCCAGAGCTAGCAAACAAGAACGATGTGCTCTAACAAACACATCAGGATCCAATAAAGTCTCGAATTTCTTTAAGGTTTTAGACGCCACCACTTCCTTCTCTTCCTTAAAATGCAAATGTGAATAATTCCCATCTCCCTTAATATACATGATCGTATCTACGCGGTATGGTTTCAAGCCCCCGCTCCTAGAAGGCAGTATCAATTCTTGCGGGTAAGCGTTCTGTTGTTCCAAGTGCAAGTTTCGCATGATCAATGCCAGGATCTCTTTGGGTATCTCCTGCTGTTTCGCCCCCTTCCATAACTTAACAACTTCAGAAACTTTAGTGATCGTCAAATTGAGTTTATCAGGATCCACGGGCTTCATCAAGTATTCCGAAGCACTGGCCTCTATTGCTCTCAATCCGTATTCACTATAAGCCGTTGTAAATACCAGAAAGAAAGTACGATGTTTCAGTTCCCCCAACAACTGAAATCCGTCCATTTTGGGCATCCGAATATCCAAAAATAAAATATCGGGCTTGAGTTCATTTACAAGTCGTACCCCTTCAATGGGATCCGTGGTCATACCTATGATCTCCACCCGTTCTTTTTCACCCGTTTCCAGCATAGATTGTAGACTAGCCAAACCATGCGCCTCATCATCAATTAAAATGGCTTTGAGTTTCATTATACATTTATTTCAACATCCAAAAAACCATAATATACAAATGATAATGTTCATTATGGCGCATACTCGCAATAAAAAGGGGGGGGTGTTTGCTGCCGTAGCATTACATATTCGGTGTGGCAAAAAGACGTTATGATATAACGTCTCTACGGTTTATTCCCCTTTTTACTGCGGGTACCGGGCTATCCGTTCAAATTCAGCCCCTGCCTGCTGCTGTTTGGCAGGGCTAAAAATGGCTACCTCTGGGCCGCCTTTTTAGCCCGCCAAACAGGGCGCATTCAGCGGCTTCATTACCACTCCTATCCCTTGCGCATGAAACCGTAGATTCAATGGATTTTAGGATAAAAAAAATGACATTGTAGCCGCGCTGCTTGCCTGCGCTCACCACTTGCGATACGAACCTTGCTCCTGTTTTTCCAAAATATTTCACCTTACACATTGCCAGATAATCGTTTATGGCAAAGAGGTAGTTTAAAGTTTCTTGATGCTGGCGAAAAATCAGGATTTTTAGTGCTGTTGAAGCGTTTTTTGAGCGGCATAGCAGCGCTACGGCGGGAGAAAAAGGCGAAAACAGCGCTGAAAAGACGATTTTGCAGCCCATTGAAGAAACTTTAAACTACCTCAAAAAGACGCAGGCAAGCAGCGTCACTACACTATATTAAGCACACTAAAACACGGCTCTGACCGAGGCTCTGCCTACATGATTGGGGCGGTTGTCTCCTGTCTTTCTACCATCATAACCTAAGGTCAGTTCTACACTTTTAGACAAGCGGGTATTATAGTTCAAGCTCCATAAGTAGTTACGTCCGGCCTGTAAACCTTCCAACAAAGTATAAGCCGCTGGTGAGGTGTTCGTAGGACGATTGTAATCTACCAATACAAAAGACAATTTAGCCTGTACACTCCGCTTGATGGCACTGCCGAATCGACCTTCTAAACTCAGCTTTTGGTTGGTGCTTCTTTCTAAGCCTAAGCTATCTACTAAGAGGCTATCTTCCGAGAAAAAGCGATTATTCAGTTGGTCTTTCCATTCATAACTGGCCGTCAATTTCCACTTTCTTTGGTATAAGAAAGAAACACTCGGTTCTAGCTGTTTAAAATCAACCGCAAAGCCTCTATTCGGAAAGGCTTCAGAATCATTAGATTGTTGTCCTACAGCTCCTTTTACCCTAAAGGTGAAACTGGCATTCGGTGCATACTTCACCCCTCCTCCTTGTTCGTCTTTGGTTCGGCTATCTGACCCGCCGACCAATAGACGGCGATCCCTTAGCTGTAGTACATAAGCATTGGCATCAAAACGGGGATTGTTTCTATTGAAAAACAGAGTAGTACGATGCTGTAATGTCTGTGCCGCCAGTCGAGCCGCTTCACTAGGCACATAAGGGATCCAGTCCGCTCCATTAAAATCCTGTGCAAAGATGCTTTTATTGATTGTCAGTTGAGTCTGGCTACTGAAACGAGCGGCAAGCTTACCCCAGCCATGTTCCGCATTCACTAATAGCACTTTAGGAGTAATACTGATCGTATGGTCATAGCGTACCGAGTAGGTCTTCACATAATCATTCGTAGGCAGTAGAATTCTATTGTAAGTGGTATCCGCGAATGCCGCATTAAGCGGGTCAAATTCAAATTCTCCTTTGTCTTGCAAGCCATCTTCATTGCGGTCCAACCAGAGGTAACTCCCTCTAGTGGTTCCGACGGCAGGTTGATAAAAATAATCTGTCACAGGCTCCTGTCCGCTCCCTAATTGGTAGCGAGTGAAAGAACGCAAAAAGCCTTTTTTAAGTCTTAGGTCGTGTGTTACATCTCCCAACAAGGTATGAACAATACTATCTTGCGCTCCCGCTACATTTAGCGAACGATAGCTCAGATCAAAAGTCAGCTGGCTTGACTTTCGCTTACTGAGCCGACCTTTTAGGGCTACTTTAGTGGCGGCATCTTTGGGTATAAAGCCTTGCCCTATGGTATCTAATTGAGCATCCCATCTTCGCTCTAATAAAAACTGCAAATGATTCGCAGCCGTGTCCGCGGATTGCACATAGAAGCTAAGCTGGTCGTAGTGGTGGCTACCTGCCACTAATGCTGAATTATCAGCACCAATTATTGTCTCCCGTTTGTCTTCTTGTTCCCCTCTAATTCCGATGCGCCAGGTCTTCGCGCTACCTCCTAAATACGCGAAGTCAAAATTGGGGCGAAAGAATCGAGTCTCCTGCAACGCATTGGCTTTGGCATTCAGGTAGCTCGCCCGAATAAAGCCATCAAAACGTTTTCCTCTTAGGCGAGAATTTAACTGCTGTAGATAACCCGTATAGCGATCCCCCATCATCAAGCTGCTCCACTGATAGTCCACATCCGCGAATTTGGAATATTGATAACGCCAGCCTGCCTGAACAAGGTGCTGATCTTGTTCAACAGCATCTAAGCCTAAGCTCACGGTATTCCAGTCTCTGGTAAACTCTACAGAGCGGTAACGTTCCAAAGGCTCAAAGCGAGCACCTCTAAACTCATAACGACCTATAAGTAATACAGTAGCCTTCTTTTCCTTACCTAAGCGCAAGCGATGATCCAAGGCGGAGAAAAAAGCGGTTCCCTTGTCATCTTGATCATCAAAATCGGAGAAAGTATTCACATCTTTATCACTATAGGCGAACTCCGCTTTGACTTTTGTTCCTTTTCCAATTTGATATTCACCGCCTACACTCATGAGCCTACGTTGTACAGGTGTGATCAATTGGCTCAAAGGGGCATAACTGCCTTTGGCATTACCCAAACTGTCCGGAGGCACCCATTCGTACACTCGCCCATTAATGGTATTGTCACTTAGTATATAATCTCCATTACCCGCCCCCATGAAACTAAAGCTGAGTGTATAAGTAGCCAATGTACTGTCCGCCGTATAGGAATAAACAGGTGTATAAAGCTCTCCATCAACTATGGTATCTTTTTCATAGTACTGCACACGATCAGCGATATAGCCCGTTTCATTTACTCCACTAACAACGGCTCGATCTAATTCATCACCAATATTCCTTAGCGTATCTATTAGTTCATCGCTCAAAGAGCCATCTATTAAAGGTTGGTTTTTCGCGTCTTGTTCCGTGAAAATCCGGGTATATACATGCAGTTTTTCAGAGCGATAATCGGCTTCTCCATACAGTAAAGAACGCAAGTAATTACGATCGGCATATTCAAATTCAATGCTTATGCGCTTGTCTTTGGTGATCAACTGCCGAGCAGTGAAAGTCACCTCCGCAGTATTATAATCTATCACATAGTCATAATCCGCTCCTCTCTCCATTCGTCGCCCATCAATGAATACGCGCTCACTGCCAGATAAGATGATGACGAAACTCTCATTATTCGCGCCCTGTAATTTATAGGGTCCTTGATTGCCTTCTTCTCCAACTATGATCTGTCGGTTATAGTTTCCTTTAGAGACCGCGGCACTGACACCACTCGTCCAATTACGCCCAGCTCCTAAATCGCCTCCTGTTAAGACTTTCGCCCCTTGAGAAGAACGGCGCACATTCATGAAATAGCTATCAGGTCTTAGCAAGTCAAAATCACCCAAAAGCAGACTACTCCTATCTTTTTTCAATTGAATAAAGATCCTATCGAATTCTTGTAGCTGCTGGGTATTGCCTTCAGGCTGAAAAGGGATGTTATTATCACTGATGGCCGCCAGTATTTCAATATCATCGCGAAGTTTGCCCGACATGCGCAGATTGAAATCAGAATTCACGATCAAGTCCTGATTGTTACCTACGCTGATCCCTCTTCCGAAGCTACCGCTATAATCGATACCATCTTCTTTAAATAGCTCTTCTATTGGGTCTTTCTCTCCTAAATCATACGTATAGCCAACCCCCGGATAATCCGCATGTTGCTGTACCTTATCAAATGTTTTACGGGCATAAGAAGCAGCAAAAGCATAAGGAAAGACCCTATAGCTCAGTAAAATAGAATCTTGTTGCTGCTTTCTGCTACTGTCAGAACAGAGCCAATATAGTTCAGCTCTCGGAAAATCCAGCGTATAACAGCTATCGGGTAACGGACTCCATAATTGAAGGGTATTGGGCACAATAGATAAGCTATCGATCTGTATGGTATCCGCATTTAGCTGCACCCATTGTTCTCTTCTATTGTCAATGATCTCTTGAGCCATTGCAGGAGTCAACATAAAAACCAAGCAGATACACCAGCAGCCGAAGACCGTAAACAGCGGTCTTAGACCACTATAGAAAGTGGCAGATTTTATGTGAAAGCTTAGATTAATGCTAATGTACTTTTCCGAAATGGATGGAGATGGCGATGGCGATGGGAATGGCGATGAGAAAGCCTACCTAAAAAACGTATGTACGACCGTTGAAGTTGCAAGAGTGGATGTCGGCAATGAGCAAACGTATGGATTAGGTACTTGCGCAAAGGAAACTAAAAAAGCCACCATCCGCGAATATTGCGAATGGTGGCTTTTTTTAATTGCTTGTCATTTAAGCTAAATCACTTGATTACTTTACAGAATCAACGATCGCTTTGAATGTTTCCGGATTGTTCATGGCTAAATCCGCCAGAACTTTTCGGTTGATTTCAACACCTGCTTGGTTCAGCTTGTGAATGAGAGTAGAGTAGTTCATTCCGTGTAAACGAGCACCCGCATTGATACGAGCGATCCAAAGACGGCGGAAAGAACGTTTTTTGTTACGACGGTCACGGTAAGCGTACTGCAAACCTTTTTCAACCGCGTTCTTAGCAACCGTCCATACATTTTTACGACGGCCGAAGTAACCTTTAGCGAGCTTCAACACCTTTTTACGGCGTGCTTTAGAAGCTACGTGATTTACTGATCTAGGCATTAGAAAAATATTTGATCGTTAATAAAAGCCCGGCATGATGTGCTCATGTGGGCAGTTCCACTACCGAATCAATAGCGAAACGTTTTTCTGAGGTCAACCTTAAAAAAGGTATTGGCAGTAATTCATTCAATAAGCAACAAGTGCCTTATTGACGATTAGATGCACAATAAATCCTTTACACGGCCCATATCAGCATCGCTAACCAAGCTCGACTTAGCCAAGCGTTTTTTCTGGCGATTGCTCATACTGCCCATAAGGTGACTGGTGTAAGCGGATTGACGCTTAATTTTACCAGAGCCCGTTTTCTTGAAACGTTTTTTAGCTCCGGAATGTGTTTTCATCTTAGGCATGATAATCCTGTTTAAATAACGGCTTGCAAAGGTAGTTATATCTGATCAGAAAGACAAGTCTATTTGAGAGGTACTTTACTTTACTGTTGCTCGTTCGCCAAAGCGGTCATTTCCTTCTAACTTATTGGCTACGACCTCCACCTCTTCAATATGATCGTTCTTGTGCGTAACCCGCTCCCATTCAACGAATTTATCCAATTCAGAGTTTATCGTAGCGCCTAACCATACGAGCAAACCTAAGTCATCTATTAAGCCCGACATAGGGATGAAATCAGGCACCATATCGATCGGCATAATGAAATACAGTACACTGGCCATGGATAACACCATCGCTTTGTTAGACACCCCGCTGTACGAACCACCCAACTGCGCACGGATCATACGTAGGGTAGTTCGAAGATCCTCGACCACTCCTTTTTGGTCTCGGGTGTTCGCTACTTCATTAAGGTTGTCAATTTTCACCTCGGCTTTATCCAACTCGGCTTGTGCCTCTTTATCTCGGCCTAACATTTTTTCTGCCCTTTCTTTTAGCCAAAAGAACAAATAGGTTTTGGCGATCTGAGCGCCTCTTTTTAACAAATGCTGTAGCATGATTAATAGACTTTTACCTTACAAAGGAACACTTTTCCTCACTATAGTGACGTGCAAAATTAAATAAGGCACACACTTTGTCTAAAGATAAGCATAAGCACGCATGAAGACCCAATCATTTTGTCGTGTGCCGCTCTATTCGTCGAATTGATTCCTATGCGGTAAACCTTAAGCTATTCCTTGAGCGTTATTTTACCAAACAAACGTTTGGAAGTGATATTCGTTTTCTTTAAGTTTGACAGCTTTTCGGTAAAAAGTCCGATCAGATCCGCAACGACAAATCACTACGAGCATTTTATCTTCTTCTATTATGGCAAGTTTCATTGATCGCCTTTCTCTAGACCCCTTTGATTATTTGAACATTCCGAATTTGAATCTTTTCAATATGGAGAGTGTTCAGAGCAGATTGATGTACAGGTATATGCGCATGGTGAAATATGTGATCGTGAACAGGGGGAAGCATAAAGACATCGCCTTCCTACGTAAAGCCATGTCCATGGGTTCTGTCAGGATGAAGATGCCACATGACATCAAGGAGGAACATATCCACATAGGAGATATGAAGGCCACTTGGTTCAAGCCGTATAGAGGGAGCAGAACCAAAGTATTGCTCTATTTTCATGGTGGCGGTTACGGAGCTGGCTCACCAGCGACCCATCGTTCTCTGACTTCTCGGATCGCACAGGCCGCTGATGTTTGTGCCTTGAGCATTGATTACCGTTTAGCTCCTGAAAATCCTTTTCCTGCTGCATTAGACGATGCCTTAGATGCCTATCGATTTTTATTGGACGAAGGTTTTGAAGCGGATCACATCGTTCTCGGCGGTGATTCAGCAGGTGGTGGCTTGGCTATCTCCGCACTCATTGCCATACGCGATGACAAGCAACTGCCTTCACCAGCGGCCGCAGTATGTTTATCACCATGGACGGATCTCACAGCCCCATCAAAAGAGATGCTCAAAAAAGACGAGGTAGACCCTATGTTAAAGGCAAGTGAAATGGAAATATGGGGAGATAATTATGCGGGGGAAGTCGGTGTGGACCACCCACTAGTATCTCCAACCTATGCCGAATTAGAAGGTCTTCCGCCTATGCTGATCCAAGTAGGCACGAATGAGGTCTTAGAAGGGCAAGTTCGCCATTTCGCGAAAATCGCTACAGACGCGGGCAATCAAGTACAATTACAGGTTTGGCAGAACATGGTGCATGTTTGGCAGTTTTTCTGGCCCATTATACCTGAGGGTGAAAAAGCCATTGAAGAAATGGGTGCTTACATTAAAAAAATCCTCCCCTGACCTCATATGGTCTCTTGCTGAAAGATGTTACCATTAGGTCTTGTCGGCGTCTTACCAATAGCAAAAGCTAAGTACTGGCATTTAAAAATTAGCAGTCCAATTATCCAAGCAAATGCCCCAGCAGTCTCACTGAGCACACTTCACCCCTCATTATCAATGAGTTAGCAAAAAGACCTTCCGCTGATAAAGTCAGAGGTCAAAGTCGCAAAAAATACTGCCCCAAATGCTGCTGACTATGTACAGATTTCGTACATTTGCCTTGTCTGATGGAGGTACGATTTTGCGCCTTGCAACTTTTTGTTGCTGAAGTACTTCCAACGTATGCCCAAACCTCTTTTATGCCAAAGGTATTACGCATCATAAATCGGTTGAACTTAGGTGGCCCTACATTTAATGTGGCCATGCTAACAAAGCATCTCAAGCCCGAATTCGAAACCATGGTTGTTTCGGGCATGAAAGATGAAGCCGAAGCTAGCTCCGAATTCATCTTGGATGAGTTAGGTATTCGTCCTACTTACATTCCTAAGATGTTCCGTTCTGTGAATCCTCTAAATGATATTCCAGCTTATAGAGATATTAAGCGCATCATTAAGGAGTTCAAGCCAGATGTTGTACATACGCATGCGGCCAAAGCCGGTACTTTAGGTCGCTTAGCCGCTTTTGAATGCGGGGTACCTGTTACACTGCATACTTTCCACGGGCATGTTTTCCACTCTTATTTCGGTCCGTTAAAAACTCGTTTCTATTTAGAGGTAGAGCGCTACTTAGCGAAGCGCACCAGTCGCATCGTTGCCATCAGTAATGAGCAAAAGCGTGAGCTTGGTGAGGTCTATAAGGTATGTGACCCGAATAAGATTCAGGTTGTGCCTTTGGGTTTCGACTTGAATCGTTTTATGGAAGACCAGATCAACAAGCGCATTGATTTCCGTGCGCATTATAAGATCGCAGATGATGAGGTCGCTGTAGGCATCGTTGGTCGTCTAGTTCCGATTAAAAACCACCCTTTATTTTTAGAAGCCCTTAAAAAGGCTATTCAGATCAGCGGCAAGAAAGTTCGTGCTTTCATTGTTGGTGATGGCGAGGAGCGCATGCAACTTCAACAGCTTTGTAATGAAATGGGCTTGAACTACTCGGTCAGCCCTTCTAAAAAAGCTACTGTTACTTTCACTTCTTGGATCACTCGTGTAGACGAGGTCTATGCTGGTTTAGATGTGGTCGCCCTATCTTCTTTAAATGAAGGTACTCCTGTAAGCTTGATCGAAGCGCAAGCAGCAAACAAGCCGATCGTTACCACTCAGGTAGGAGGCGTAAGTGATGTTGTCATTGATGGTCAGACCGCTTTAATGTCCCCTTCGGGTGATGTGGATGCGTTCGCGGCCCATTTGGCACAATTGATATCTGATGCGGCTTTACGTCAAAAAATGGGTGCGAACGGACGTGCGAATGTAGTAGCTCGTTATAGCTATCAGCGTTTAGTTGGTGATGTTAGCAGATTGTACGACCAATTATTAATGGAAGTAGACCCCAATTATCGCCCGAAATCAGCACAGACAGGAAAAGTAGTAGCTTTACCGCATCTTGCCAAATCACATACTTACCAGCCAGCAGGCAAAGTCAGTATGTTGTATAAGTAGTCTTCTTTTACATTATGCAGGTCATTTGGCCTTCTGTATTTGTCAACACTCCATTTTCATTAAATGGTCGGTGTTAAATTTTGAATCAGTATCTACGAATAAGCGCAGCTAAGAACGATGGATTTTTTTCGGCAACCTATTGTCATTTACGCTGCTTTCTTTCTAATTGCCACCTTATTTTCTATTGGGGTAAATCAGTTGTTATTGCGTTGGTTAAAAAACCTAGGCAATAATAGACGCTCTAATGGGCAGGAAAACCTAGTTCGTTGGGCCGCTCAGACCAAGCCTGCGATTGGTGGTATTAGTTTTCTAATTCTTTTCCTACTTTCCATTTGTTCTTATTTCATTTTACCTTTTGGTACCGAAGCTAAATTCAGCAAAGCTTTGTTCGCCCTGCTGGGTTCTTCAATGGTCGGGTTTACCATTGGCTTGATAGATGACTCCTATAACACCCCTCCCAGGTTCAAACTCATCGGGCAGTTAACTTGTGCGGCCATCATGGTGAGTATGGGTATCGTTATACCGATTTCCGACCTCTTTCTCCTCAATGCCGCATTGACCACTTTTTGGGTAGTGGGCATCATGAATGCCATCAACCTATTGGACAATATGGACGGAGTGACCGCAGGTATATCCGCGGTGATCTGTATCTCCTTGTTAATGGCCATTTATATGCTTGGGGGCTTTACTGGTTTCTACACCATAGTAACGCTTGGGGTGCTGGCTTCCTTGATCGGTTTCTTGTTCTTCAATTGGCATCCGTCTAAAATGTACATGGGTGATACGGGCAGTCAATTCTTAGGTGCTTTTTTAGCATTCTTGAGTGTGGTCTGGCTGTGGAAACTACCCGCTGGCACGAGTTTAAGCATAGAGCGTTTCTTATTGCCCGCACTGGTCTTTTTACTCCCGCTAATTGATACTACTACTGTTACGATTCGCCGAATCGCAAGAGGCAGCTCCCCCTTTGTGGGTGGAAGAGATCATACGACACACCATTTAGCTTATTGCGGCTTGAAGGACCGACAAGTGGCGGGGGTATTCGTGGGTTTGTCATTGGCATTATTACCCCTCTCCTACTGGGTCTGTAATAGCTTACTGAAGAATAATTGGAGCTGGGGCAAGAGCTTGATCGTTATCGCAGTATTGGTCAGTATTTTCATTGCGGCTCAGTGGATGTATGAGGTAGGGAAAAAGAAATCAAAATCAAAATCTTGAAAGCGCTTTTCCTTTTCATTTGCCTCCACCAGGGATAGGAGTGGAAATGAGGGGGCTAAGGAGCGCCCTGAGCGGCGGGCTAAAAAGGCGGCCCAGAGGTAGCCATTTTTAGCCCTGCCAGCGAAGCAGCGAACAGCACCCGAATTGCAATGGATAGCCCGGCCGATACACGAAGAAGCCACAACACGAAAGCTTTTGCCTACTGGGCGAATAGGTTGGTGTTGTGGCTTTTTGCGTGTATAGGGGTGGTATACAGCGTATCAAACAAGCGAAATAGATAAAAACTATTTATATTTGTATGTCTTTCAGGCTATTTAAAATTTATTTGCTCCTATGTACATGAAGAAATTTTCATTTTTATTTCCCTTGCTTTTATTGTTTGTTTTGATTTCGGGTTGTAGGAAGGAGGAAGAAGAGGAAGTAACTATTGAAACCGCTCACCTTTTTGTGAATGTAAAATTGTATGATGATTTTATTGAGGGGGCGCAGATACGGACAATACCTAATACTATAGATTCAGTCTACACGGATAATTCGGGTTCCGTATTGATCACTGATGCTCCTTTGGGCAATTTCACGGTATATGCATCACACCCTTCAATGGGTTCTGGATCCGCACCAGCCACTATCACTGAAGGAAATACAAGCACGCTTACCATAACACTAACACCAGGTGTATTCTTTGGTCCTTCAATAAATATTATCCAACCAACTGATCAGGCTATTTTGAAATCAGGTTTCCCACACACCTTTTCTGCTAAAATAGGGCATGACTCGCTTGCTCTTGACCAAATGGCTATTGAGTGGCGCAGTAGCTTAGAAGGTGTCCTGTCAACAGCTTCGGCGAATGCATCTGGTGATATCAGTTTTGAAACGAATAACCTGAGTTCAGGTATTCATTTGATAACACTTCGCGTTTCTGATCAAAATGGATATGTTCTGTTCGAGCAAATTGAAATAGAGGTAAAAGAGTTACCCGACGCTATCGTATTAGAACCCATTCAAAATACGCCCGATGGTCTTATTTTGAACTGGTCTATTTCTGAAGAAGAGGATTTCTCTCATTATAAGATCATGCGTTCTGGTAACTATTCTTCGACCATAGAACTATTAGACACGATCAAAAACCAAAGTCAAAATACTTATCAGGACCTTTCTTTATCGTTTAACACGTCCTATAATTACCACCTTGTTGTCGTGAATAATAATGGGGCAGCATCTCCGCCTAGTAATACGGAAACAGCCTTGTTTGAAGGAGAGTATATTGATATTGGTCAGGTAGAGATCGACCAACTCATGATAGATGATACCCGTCCGTATATATACGTGCTGGATGAGTTAAATCAGTCTTTATTATTCATTAACACAAATACCAAGACGGTAGAAAAATCCATTTCTATTGATCAAGAACCACCTTATACAGTGGATTTGAACCGCGATTTCACGCATTTATACATCAGCAACGGACAGGTGCATGAGATACTGGTCGTAGACCTATCAACACAAGAAATGGCAGCACCCTTTTCACTTGAAGGAATCGAGGTACCCTTTATTGACCAGCTTGCTAATCAAATCATCTGTATGAACGGGGATCGTCTTGTTTATAGGAAACCCGGTGGCAAATTGGTCACCCTTGATGCAGTGAATGGGGACTATTTATCTACTAGTGCATTCTCTAACAGTGAAACCCTCTACGCTACTCCAGATGATACAGAAATCATTTACACAACTAAGCTCAGTTTTTCAAATGATGTAGAGAAGTACGCACTTTTCGACGATGTATGGGTCAAGGTCGAAGAGGCAGAATTAGAAGAAGACTTAAACAGTACTTCGGTCGCATCTTCCTTTGTCAACAAGAATAACGACTTCTTATTTTTCTATCATTTCAAGTACCCATGGAATGATATGGGAACGGTTCTAGGATCTTTTGACGAAAACGTATATGCGAGTAATGCTGATGGAAGCATTGCCGTAGGCGAAGAATACATCTGGAATGCCAACACCTTTACCATCAGGCGACCAATGCCTCTGAATACTAACATATTGGCTTTTGACAATGACGACACAAGACTATATGCCTATGATGAAGACACCCATTACATCTACATCATTAATGTGAATTAATTCTCCAGCTCCTATTCAACAAAATATGTGTACATGAATTTTAAAATCATACCATTAGGCTTTCTATTATTAGTCCTTTTCGCACTCAGTTCTTGTAAAGAAGATACTGTTGAAACTGCGGTAAAAGGAGACATTATCATCACGGCAGTTGATTTGACTGGTTTACCATTAGTTGGTGTAGAGATCACAAGCGAGCCCAGCACCACTGCGCTAATAACAAACGAAAACGGACAGGCTGAGCTGAATGATCTTCCTCAGAATATTTATAAGATCAACGCGCTTAAGCCCAACTCAAATGCGGAAGAGACCTTGTATGGTTCTGTGCCTGTTCACATCAAATCAGATACATTGGTCATTGTGGATCTTGTCATGCTCACGGCTCCGCCTCCGCCTTACGATCCTTTTATTACGCCTGCGAGTTTCACATTAGAATCTCCGGCACAAGATGCCACTTTCCCTCTTGGTGAAAGTGTAGGGTTCTTTGCTCGCTCATCCGGAGGTGCCAGCATACCCGTTCTAAATGCCTCTTGGGAAAGTGATGTGGATGGACTACTTTTTCAAGAAATAATAGGTGCTGTAGGCTACACCCATTTCCATACCAACACCTTGAGTGTAGGTGCGCATGAAATCACTTTGACCGTAACTGACACAGAGGATAATGTATCAACCATAGTGCGTAATATTAACATAGTACCTGTATCCGCCCCAAGTCCGGTCACATTACAAGCATTGACCTCAACCCAAAGCGGCTTTAATCTGAACTGGAGTGAATACGAAGAGGAAGACTTCGCCCAATACAAAATTTACAGAAAAACATTTCTTGACGAATTTGAGTTGATAGACAGTATTTCTGATCAAACGATCACCTCTTATCAAGATAAAGACCTTCCTTTTAATGTGCTTTACCAATACCAAATCGGGCTTGAAGATGTTAATGGTTATGAGGCGAACAGCAATACGGAATATGCCATTCATGAAGGTATATTCATTGATTTGAACATAGGCATAGATATAGAGGTACAACTGTATAGCATGATCGTTGATCCTGAACGCCCCTATATATACGCCATTGACCGGAATAACAATAAACTATTCTTCATCAATGAAGACAGCATGGCGGTGACTAAAGTCATGAACCTCACAGAAGAACCAACTGACTTAGACATCAACTTAGAGAATACCAAATTATACATTGCTCAATTTGGCAGCAATCAGATCAGAATATATGATCTGGAAACACAAGCTTACGATGGCAATTTAATCGTAGAAGAATCCCCCTTCAGAATAGCTTGTTTGGCCGATAATAAAATCGCTTTCAATGGTGCTAACGAGTACAATAGCATACAAATGGTAGATGTCGCGTCGGGAGAGGTTTTTGGTGAAACCGAATCCATACATGATCCCGGACTACTCTCTACCGCCGATCAGACACAGCTATTTGTAACAGAAACGAACTCACCAAACGCCAGTATTTTTACATTCAATATCGTAGATGATGCTTTTTTACCCATAGAAACTTCGAGTGGAGTAAGCAACTACGAAACTCGCGATGCGGTTTTAAGTGGGGATGAGAATCACCTCTTCTTTGGCAGTAGAAAATTCAACTCAAGTGGATTCGGATCTGGAATAGGCTTGTTCGATGAACCTATTTATGCGTGCAACTTTGATGGCAGCATTGCCATAGGTGAAGAGTTCATATGGGATGCCACAAGCTTTAGTGTCATAAAGCCCATGCCTCTCAATTCTAACATCATGGTCATGGATAAAGATTATTCGAACCTTTATATCTACAGTAACGAAACCAATAAAATCTATTTGATAGATGTTTCCGAATACTGATTTTCAGGCCGCGACCCCACAAAAAAGCCAGCCTTGATCCGTGCTCCTAAAACACAAGATCAAGGCTGGCTTTTTTGTAGGGTCGGGCTATCCGTTGCAATTCCCCCGCTGTTCGCTGCTTCGCTGGC
>JAHDGT010000013.1 GCA_020631675.1 Bacteroidota bacterium | reverse complement strand
GCGGGCATGCGCCCTACAGAAAATCATTAGCACATTTTCAAATCAGCACATCAGCACATTAAACAGATTTATTACTCACAATATACCCATGACTGATCGCCAACTCTTCTGTGCTGTGCGCTTGGGTGAAATGAGGGGATATTTTGAGTGCTTTTACCTGTTCGATATTACCTTTTCTGACGCTTTCTTCAAGAATATTGAAGTTGCTTTGCTGGTGCAATTCGCGGTGTGTGGGGAAGCGCATTCTGTTTTGGGGCTGGATGGAATTGTCGATGAGTTTCCATTGCGGTTCGGAGAATTGTAGGAAATTGTAGACGGTGATCGACTTGTCGAAATGGGCGAAATGATCGGACATGTCTATGAAGTGACTCATGACACCATCGGGTTTTAGGATGCGGCGGAACTCTTTTAAAATACCCACCAAAACGTCTTTGTAAATGTGCTCAAAGGTGTTGTTGGAACAGATGAAATCGAAATAGTCGTTCTCGAAATCGGTCTTACGAGCATCTGCGACAATTGGAGAAATGTGGAAAAAGGCGAGCAGCTCATCCAAACTTTTAGCTGTCATATTTTGGTGCAAGTTCACAAAGGCAGCCCACCTTTCGGTATTCAGTTGAGGGAAGTAGGCTTTTAGCTTGCCCTGGGCATCCCACTCCATGAATTTTTGAATCGTGGTTTTGATGGATTTCTCCGTGATATGTGGCGCTACATCTATAGTGTGGGTCTTATTCACCCCATTCAGGTAAAGCGAAATGGGGATGATGGGATACCAACCGGTTCCCAATTCCAAGCAGTGGAGGTCTGTGGTATTTTTGTATTTCAGCATGAAATCAACATGATCTCTTGCGTGGGTGATCTTGAAACCGAAATGCTCGTCATTAAGGTCTAAACCCTTAGTGACATACTTTTGAAATACTCTATTGATTTTATACCTGAACGGTAATATGGATATTGATTTCTGAACTATGGCTTTTAGGATCCACTTTTTCATTTTGGGAGCATTGACTAATTAAAAAAACCCAGTTCGGATACGCGTATCCGAACTGGGTTTGGAATTAAAGGTACCGATTAAAAGACCTTTAAAAATGATAAATGGTTGCTTGAAGGATATGATTAATTCCTAATTCAAGCTCCAGCTTATTTTGCCCTCATCATCACTTTCGCTGCTCACTTTACCACTGTCTTTTAAGGCAGATAAACAGCTGTCTACTTGATCCGCACTAAGTCCGGTCTCAGCGGTGATCTTATCAGTAGCTTTTTTGCCTTTGCCTTTGCCTACGGTGAATGCCCATAAGACCAATTCTTCTTCAGAAGGTACGGCGATGCCCAAATTGCTCAAGCTATCAGAAACGATCTTGAACTTGGCTTCGGCATCCGCCATCTTCTTGCGTTCAATGGCTACTACTTTTTCAGGGGCGTGATTCACAAAGCGATCATTGCTCAATTTGGCTTTAGATCTCACCACATGACTGTTGAACTCGAACCACTCTTTGTGCAAGCGAGTACGCTCCGCGTCTAAGTCGATCTGAACACCCGTTTCTAAGAAAAGCGTGTCTTTACCCACTAAGAAAGAAGTAGTTTGCGCCACCTCTTGATCCACGAATTGAATGTCTTCCAAGAAGCCTTTCGCCTTTAAGATCGGCAAGAAGGCGGCATAAGCCGACCGGTCACTGGTCATGATGTGCAGCTTTAACAACTCGCGCTGTTTCAAGCCATTCTTATTACGGATGTTGCGAACATTGGTCAAAATCTCTTTCGCCCGCTCGCCATTGGCAATCGCAGTGGTGTCTATCTCGCCATCAAAAGTAGGGTACTTGGCTACGCAGATCGACTGTCCATTGCGCTCTTCCAATACCTGATATACCTCTTCGGTAATGAAAGGCATGAACGGGTGTAACAAACGAACGATCACATCAAAGAATTGGATCGTTTGATCGTAAGTTGCTTGGTCGATCGGCTGCTGATAAGGCGGCTTGATCATCTCTAAATAAGTAGAGAAGAAGTCGTTCCAAATGAAGCTATACAGCGTGGTCACGATCTCAGACAAGCGGTAATTTGCATACTGATCTTCCAGCTCATTGATCGTTTGGTGGATCTTGTTCTCGAACCAAGCGATAACAGGCGCATTGTCCGCGTTTTCACCCGGCTTCACCTCCCAGCCTTTGATCAGGCGCAAAGCATTCCAGATCTTATTGCTGAAGTTTCTACCTTGATCACACAGGCTCTCATCAAACAACAGATCACCACCCGCAGGAGAGGAGAACAACAAACCGATACGAACCGCATCCGCACCGAAATCCGCCAAAAGCTTCAGGGCATCAGGTGAGTTACCCAATGATTTCGACATCTTACGTCCTTGCTTATCGCGAACCATACCCGTGAAATAAACATCCTTGAAGGGCATTTCCCCACGCCATTCATAGCCCGCCATGACCATACGCGCCACCCATAAAAAGATGATGTCCCAACCCGTAACCAAAACTGAAGTAGGGTAGTAGTAGTCCACTTCCTCCTTAGTCTCGAAACCGTCAAAAACGCTGATAGGCCACAACCAAGAAGAGAACCAAGTATCCACTACATCCTCATCCTGACGCAATTGGTCAACCGTCAGGTTTTTATTGCCCGTATCCGCTATGGCAAGTGCCAAAGCCTCTTCGGCGGTTTCGGCAACATAAGGCTTCGCATCAGAACCCTCTTCCAAGTAAAAGGCCGGGATGCGTTGCCCCCACCACAACTGACGAGAAATACACCAGTCGCGAATGTTCTCCATCCAATGGCGGTAAACATTCTTGTATTTAGGCGGGAAGAACTTGATCACATCATTCATCACCGCATCCAGTGCTGGCTTAGCCGTTTCAGGCATGCTCATATACCACTGAAGCGTCAACTTAGGCTCAACAACCGCATGTGTACGCTCAGAAAGCCCCAGCTTATTGTCGATCTCTTCAATACCAACTAATAGATCAGCTGCTTTTAGATCTTCGGTGATCTGTTCTCTACAAGCAAAGCGATCCATACCAATATAAAGCTGTCCCGCTTCGCTAACGGTCGCATCATCATTAAAGATGTCAACCGTTTCCAACTCATGCTTTTTACCCAACTGGAAGTCATTCGCATCATGCGCGGGCGTCACCTTCAAGGCACCCGTACCGAACTCCAGATCCACATAATCATCAAAGATGGCAGGAACTTCCCTATTGATCAAAGGAACGATCAATTGCTTGCCCTTCAAATGACTGTATCGCGGATCTTCCGGGTGGAAACACACCGCCGTATCCCCTAATAAAGTCTCTGGTCGGGTAGTTGCTACGGTAACATATTCCCCCTCCGTACCCACGATCATATACTTGATGTGGTACAGATTCGATTTACTGTCTTTATGATAAACCTCTTGGTCACTCAAAGCCGTTTTCGCCACGGGATCCCAATGGCTGATCCTATGGTCGCGGTAGATCTTGCCTTTCTTGTACAGGTCAACAAAAGTATGCTGAACCGCCTTGCTCAAAGACTCCTCCATCGTAAAGCGGGTGCGCTCCCAATCACAGCTTACACCCAACTTGCGCAGCTGATTCAAAATGATGCCCCCATACTTATCTTTCCATTCAAAGGCATGCTCCAAGAACTTTTCTCTACCGATCTCGCTCTTCTTAATGCCCTGCTCCGCCAGCATCTTCACTACTTTCGCCTCCGTAGCAATAGAGGCGTGATCCGTACCCGGTACCCAGCAGGCATTATAGCCCAACATGCGCGCACGTCTGATCAAGACATCCTGAATCGTATTGTTCAGCATGTGCCCCATGTGCAAGACCCCCGTGACATTCGGTGGAGGTATCACAATCGTATATGGCTCACGCTCATCAGGTACCGAACGGAATAAGTTATTTTCCATCCAGAATTCGTACCACTTCGCTTCAATCTGACTCGGATCGTACTTGCTCTGCATTGTTCTGCTTTTAAAATGATAGTTTTGAAATCACCCGTATTGGGCTATTAATTTCCCTAAACACTCAGCTGAGGCAAATAATTCAAAAACCTCGCGAATTTACGACATCATGGCTAATTCCAACATCAATTTTGCCATAGTCTCATTCAAAATTCACAATTAATACATTCATCATTCTTAATGGCGCATACCCGCAATAAAATCCTGCGCTAGTAGGTTTCGGAAACAAAGTCGGCACACAGCACGAAAGTCTATCTACTCGAGTCTCAAGTCTCATGTCTAAAAAGCGCAAGCTTTCACTGCGGGTACCGGGCTATCCGTTCAAATTCCCCGCCTGCCTGCTGCTGTTTGGCAGGCGTAAAAATGGCTACCGCTGGGCCGCCTTTTTACGCCGCCAAACAGGGCGCATTCAGCCGGCTCATTACCACTCCTATCCCTTGCGCGACTCAATTTGAAAATGTGTCGATTTGAAAATTTGAAAATGTTCCTTTCAACTAAAGACAAATCCAAAATCATTTTCAAATTAGCTCATTTCCAAATTTTCAAATTAATTTCGCCCCGTGCCACCCAGCAAAAAAAATACAAAACCAAAAGCTAAGGTAAAGCCCAAAGCCAAAAAAGAGCAATTCTCCTTCACCCTGCTCAATATAGAATTGGCCACCGAACTCAGTGCCAGCGGCTTCCGCCGCCGAGGGAGAGAGCGTTTGGTAGAACTGGTCTTGGTCAAGCACGATGGGCGAAAAATCATTGATACCTTTCGCAGCTTAGTGCAGCCAGAAGCGACCATTGACCCCTTTCTATTCACTATGGTCAACTTCAATGAAAAGGAGTTGGCAAAAGCCCCCTTCTTCGCCGATATAGCCGAGGAGGTACTAGAATTCATAGGTGATAGCATTTTAGTGGGTATGGATGTACGTCAGGCCTACGCCCGCTTAAAGTATTGCTTCCATCCGACCGACTTCCGCTTACAGCGACGGCAAATTGAGATGAAGCAGCTGATCGAAGCGCATTGCGGAAAATCCAAAGCCAAGAGCATTACACTGGTCTGTAAGGATATGGGCTTCAAATACAAGCATGAAGGCACTTTGTTACAGCGTAGCCGCACCATGGCCCGCCTGTTCGGCAAGCTGTTAGACGACTACCGCCCACTTAAAAAGTCAACAGTATTAAAGCTGATACAAGGCACTAAACGTCCTACGCATCTGCCTGCCCACAAAGTAGAGCAGTTGCCCACAGCCACAGGGGTCTACTACTTTCTGGATCAGAAAGGACGCATTATCTATTTAGGGAAAAGCACCAATATTAGAACAAGGGTATTGTCGCACTTCAATAGCGATCTGGAAGGCAAGAAGAAGGTCAATATGAAGGCCGCCATTCACGATATTCAATACCGTTTAACAGGTAGCGAACTGATCGCTCTTTTATTAGAAAGTGATGAGATCAAGCGTTTCATGCCTAAATTCAATAGTGCGCAAAGACGCAAGCGGTACAAGATCGGTCTATATATAAGGAGAGATGAAGAAGGCTTTGACCGTCTATACATTGATTTCTTAGGTAGTGAAGAAAGACCCATCATGAAGTTCACCTCCCGCTTTCGCGCCATTGGCTTCATCTTGAATGCGGCATCCCGCTTCTTACTGCCCTTACCCTTATGCAATATCAACCATTACGAAGAATGGTTCGAGCGCATGGGTTACTTGGAAGAAGATTTCATTTTACTAGCAGAAGAAGATGCCGAAACACACAATAATAGAGTAGCGGAAATGCGCGCCTACTACAGCTATCCCCAAGCCAATATGCTGATCATAGACGAAGGGCGCTCCGTGAATGAACGAGCGGTCATACTCATACAGGATCACCAATACGCAGGCTACGCCTACTTGCCTGAGGCATCCATAACTGAAAAAACGGCCACTGATTTAGCCGATCTGACCAGAGAAGAGATCATACCCTTCAGAGAAAACCCCGATGTACAGCGAATCATTAGAGGCTACCTCAGAAAGTACGAAGAGGTCTTAGATGTTAGAGGGTTTTGATGAAAGTGGTAGTCAAAGCTTCTTCATGGCAATGATTCGCTCAACTTCAGTCAAGTTCTCATCATCATCAAAAATAGCCGCTATTGAAATTTTAAATCCATTGATCACTTCACTACTGATTTTTCCTTCTTTTGATTTAAGGATCAATTCGTATTTGCCTTCTTTGTCGATTCTATATTGCTCAACAACTTTTTTAACAGGGTCTATTATCCAATATTCTGAAATCTCATGTGCTTGATAGTCTTCGAACTTGATGCCTCTATCGTTTTTAGACGTACCTTTTGAAAGTACTTCAACAACTAAGTCTGGAACGGGGAATAAACTTTGCCCTTTTTTGAATTTGTCAGATTTATCCTTTGAGAAAAAACAAATATCAGGCTCATAATCATTTCTAGAAAGGGCGATCATTACCTTATCAAATCCAACATACCCAAGTTTGAATTTTTTTACGAAGAGATAAATCAGTTGATGAAGCGAAGAGGCAACATCATTATGCTCTTTTTTAACGGGCGAATGAATTATGATCTCACCATTTATAAATTCTGCTTTTTCTTGTTCGGTAATATCATTGTAGAACTTTTCTCTTCTTTTTTGTTCCTCTACAAGTCTGCCTGTTATCTCATTGACAAGAATAGGCGCATTAGGAAGAGATAGAATTCTGCTAATTAACTGTTTTTCAGAAAATGTAGCCATAGCATATCATTTGTCCACAAATTAATCCATTTTTAGAATTTCTGCTTTTAGGAGGAATAGCACCTATCCATCATACTCACTAATAATACCCAGATCATCATCCAAGTCGTCATCTTTCACTTCTCCGGTGATCAGGTTGCGGAATACATCGCGAATACCCCCAGAGCTGGGGCGGGTATTTCTATTGCGATCTCTTCGATCCATCTCATCTAAAGCTTTGCGCACTTTGCGTTTGCGCTCTTCTTCTTCATATGGGTCTTCTGGAATGTTGCTATTGAAGTTATCTAAATTCTCCGTTCCGAAATCAGAAATATAGGGTGCATTATTACCCCTATTTACGGGTTCGTCAAATGACCTTGGCTTGTCAAAGGCAGGCGTGTTTTGTTGTTCAAAATTGTTTTGAGGCGGCATGTCAAAATCAAATGGTGGTAAGTCATTGATAGCAGCATCCTCTTGAATACCGTTATACTCTGGCTCATTAGCACCGAAACTATTGCCTTGTGGATTCGCCCAACTGTCATCTGCAGGGAGACGATCGAATGTTGTGGTGGGATTTTTAGTGGCGGGTTCTTGATAGGGTTGGTATGGAGATTCATAGCCATCATCCGCGTACATAGAAGAAACCCCTTTATAGGCAGCGGTCGAATTAGTACTAATGTTGCCTTGCCCCAGTTTGGAGACGATTTCTTTTAGTTGTTCCACCTGCTCATCAGATGCTTTTTCAACAGCGGCATTGAAGTGAGACAGATGATTTTGAAGGGTATCTAAGCTACTCTCGAATTTCTTGATACTGATGCCAAAACGATTGATGGTACTTTGCGTGCCACTCAAATTGGTACGAGTCAGGTCTAATAGGTTCTTTAGCTGATCCTGAAACTCTTCTTGCTGTCTTTTAGAGAGCTGAATGATCTCTTTCAGCCAATCACCCATATTGAATTCCTGCTCGTAAATACGCTGGTTGACCTGTGTCATTTGTTGATTATGCGCACGGAGGGTTTCTAGTACTTGTAAGTTTTTATCATTCGATTGGTCTATCTGCTGTCTATAGCCACCCACGATTTTTGCTAAGGTGTCAATGCTGGTATAGAGCTGCGCTTGAGAACCAGAGTGGTGCTCCACACTTTTTTGGAAAGTCTGAGAAAACTGTTGCAGACTAGAAAAATCCTTAGTCAGATCACTGGATAACGCACCTAATCGCTCAACTACTTTATTCACCCGATCGGTATTAGAGCGCACGGTGTCCATCATCAGCTCCATTTGTTTGTTTTCGGATATAGGCTGGAACAAGGGGGCTAAATGGGTATTTGAGAAACGCTCCATTTTAGCGAAATAACCACTTTGTGCCCAGTCGAATACCATTTTCACAATGCTGAACAACAAGCTGCATAGTACTGCCCATACCCCAACGGCAAGCGCACTTCTTAAGTGGGCTTGTGCTAATAGTTCATTTGCCGCCATATCATTGGCGACATAGTGATACCATCCGTAAGAAAAGCCACTTAAGCCTAGTAAAAGCATACCACCTATCGCATAGCGAGCGCACATGCCTGTGAAGGATGCGGCTTCTTGCTGCTGCGTCCCATCAGAGAGCCGTGTTGTATCAATGGGATGCCCACTTTGAGCCAGTTGGTGTAACTCGTCTAATCGATTACCAATAATACTGGGACCGCTATTGCCGACAAGAATACGATACTTCTCATCTATACTATGACGGTCATTATGAACGAGATTGAAATTGCTTTTCACCGTTTCCAACTCTTCACTCTCTAAGGCATAATAGCGAAAAGCATCTCTGGCCAAGACCAATAAGGATACTAAGAAGGTGACCCATATAGCGGCGACCAACACCATTCCCAAAGTGGTTTGTATAGCGAACAAGCTTGACATAGTCCAAGTATTATAGGCTTGCTTACAGCTTTGTGCAAACAATCTGAACGAACAATTGGAAAAGCAAAGGCACCTTCTATAAGTAGAATAGAAGGTGCGCTAATTGTGAGGTGGGTAAAAGTGGATGGTTCAAACCTAATCATAAGGTTTGTCGAACAAAAATACATGATTAAAATGATCGTAGAGCTGATTTTGCTGTCGATCATGAGCTACCAAACGCATTCTTGCCCAATCAGGTGTATTGTTATCGCCTTTCAAGTACTGTACAATAATTCCTAATTGTGCGGATTGACTCAATTTTTTACGATGCCAATCATAAAAAGGATATAGCGGATCCGGTAGTTCTTTACAAAGATATAACCATGCCAATGGTTCAGAATGAAACTGCTGCTTATAAGCTTGCAAGGCAATTTGTAGTCGTTCTAAGCTCGAAACGTTTCTTTCACGACTCGGCAGCGGCAACGCCAATGGCCTGTCAAGGTACAAGAAATAAAGATCTTTTGTTCGGTCATGGCAGTTTTCTCCTTTAATAAATAATAGTGCTTCTCCGTTTTTTTCAAATTCTTGCAGTGCTAAGGCTTCTATTTTTCGGTGTAAAAAAACCATATACGGGAAATGATGCTGTTCATTTGTCCGTTTCAAGGAGTTGATGTAATGGAGTAATCTGACAGAGCGACTGACATATTTCATATTGTACAAAGGGCATAAACGCGGTGTATGCTGTAGGCCACTTTTTACCTTGAGTTTAGTTCTGGATTTATAATCAGAATCAGATGTGGGTTTTTCAAATTCATTATCACTTATTCGCAGCTTTTCCAAGCTTTTATCTAGGGGTTGAGGGGTGTTGGGTTTGGACTGATCCGAATAACTTTTATTGCCCCACCGATTGTATTGTTGAATGATCGGATCAGCATGCATGCTCTGAAACGGATTGTACTGAGCATTTGAAGTTCTGTATAGTTGGAAAGCTGTTCTTTTGCTCAATTCTTTTCCCTCCCAATGGAAGATGCCGTCTTCCCCTCTTATGGGATCTACTACTAATGCTATTTGGTGTACTCCTTTGAATACGCCTTTAAAAGTGACTTCATCTGTATGAGATAGGAAAACACCATAGTCAGGATGGGTATGGTAAAGCCCCAACTGCAATAAGTTCGGGTTTTTTCGCAGGCCTTTTTCCATGTGTTCATGCAATGCGCTGTAGAAGCGATTGGTGAAACGGATCATGGTGGGGTCATTGGAAAAAGACAGTGGTTGATGTAGGACGTCGGTGATCAATAAAAAAGATTGTCCTTTATATTGCCCGTAGCAACCGATCAGGGCTCCGCCTAATTCACTTTCTTTTTCCAAGCGACTATGCTGCCATATGGCAGCATGTACGGCATAGTGCATGTAGACCTCCAAACTGCCTTTAGTAGGATAGCCAGCAGCACTGTTCGCCGCTTTTACCTCAAAGGCGGGGTCAATTGGAGGGTAGGGGATGTTGCTGGGCTGTATGCTTCGCTCTTTAAGAATGCGGATTTTCATAGGACATGAGACTACTTCATGGGGTCGCTGACCAAACGTACATTAACCAATTGGTTGATGTCTGCCATCTTATCTTGCATCTCTGCTTCACTATCGAATTTGAGGATGTAATTACCAATGGCATGCCCAGCATGGTGAAAGGGTTCTACCCAACTGCCAATGGGCACATAAGGATGGTGGCGAATGATGTTAGCAGCGATTCGCTCGTCTAATTCGATAGACTGTAAGCGACCGCTATTTCTGCTGTGTATCATATAGCTGGCATAGCGAACGGAGCTATGGAAGGGCCAAGCCCACTCTAGATCTTCTTGGGGTAGTTCGAGTTTAGCATTTAAATCAAGACACTGTTCTACCGAATGGGCTACCAGATCAACTCCTGTATTCAATTGAATGACCAAGGGGATGTAATTACCACCCGATCGCGGTCCGATTTCATTCACGAATACCTTACCACTTGCAGTGAGCCAGGCATCGAAATTAAATACCCCATTGTGTAAGCCCGCTGTGTTAAGAATGCGCTCTATTTGTTGGCGCAATGCTTTCAGTTCTTCGTAGCTTCGGGTGGAGGGGAAAGTTTCCGCATAAGGGGCCATATAGCCATCATCTTGGTCATAGAAGTGCCCGTCGCCAAAGCAGATGAAACGAAGTTTTCCAGCTTCCATATAGCCATCTCCACATACTTGTTTCCCTTTGCGGTCAACGAAGGATTCTAAGATCATTCTACCGTCGAAAGAGTGCTTCAATGCTGCGCTCACCGCTGGATGGAGCTCTTGTCCTGATCGGATGATCGTTACGCCTTTACTCCCTGCGGCATCTACCGGCTTACTGATCTGCGGGTAGCCGATGGAATGGCTGAATTGTTAAATGCTTTGGGAATCAGAATTACTTTGAAAGCACTGAGAGGGAAGCGTTTGAAGTTTATTTTGCTGTAAAAAATCTCTAAAATGATCTTTATTGGTGAGTAGCTTGGCAAGTTGAGTAGAGTGCCCGATGAGTTGCATCTTTTCACTCACATAAGCGGCTGTGCGTGCACATACGTCAGATCCAAAAGCATAAACGCCATCTACGTTTTCTGTACGAGCGATTTCGAGTACGCCTTCTACATCTAATGCACTTACGCTATAAGCTTTATCGGCTAAACGATGCCCAGGGTTTTCGGGTCGGTTATCAGTAGTAATGACCCGGTAGCCTTTGGATCTAGCGTATTGGATGGGCAACACTTGGAAGGTGGCCGCTCCTATGAATAATATGGTTTTTTGTTTTTTCTCCACTATGGGCAAAGATACGTTGTCTGGGATTAAGTAGGAATTAGTTGGAGGGAGGGTTGCTTTGTATCAATTTGAAAATTTGATAATGAGATAATTTGAAAATGGATATCGTGGAAGCACATCATTTTCAAATTCTCAAATTGATAATTGCCTCATTGTGCTGCGCAAGGGATAGGAGTGGTAATGAAGCCGCTGAATGCGCCCTGTTTGGCGGTGTAAAAAGGCGGCCCAGAGGTAGCCATTTTTACGCCTGCCAAACAGCAGCAGGCAGGGGCTGAATTTGAACGGATAGCCCGGTGACCGCAGTAGAAAGCTGGCGCTTTCAGACGTAAGACATAAGACGCAAGACATAAGAATCGTGCTGTATAGCGATAGTTTTGCCGTAGGAATACGCCAGCTTTTTATTGCGGGCATGCGCCCATTGAAAAAACAATTTTCGTCAGTACATTTTGTCGCCAATAGCAAAGCTTGAACCGTAGATGTTGATAGATGATTTGATTATCAGGATAGTATTGAGTTTATGGAAAGATTAGTTCCTTAAATCAAGAACAGGTCTGTAAAAAGTCATTAGCACATTAAAAATCAGCACATCAGCACATTATTTACTGTATTGTAAAAGCGCGCCTCGAACAATGAGGTATTGTGCTAAACAATAGGTGAGCATGATCCAAAGGGCGGAGTAGAGCACTGGGGTGTAGAATTTGTTGAGGGCGATGAGGCTGTCTGAGCTGATGAAGATGAGCGCGCCTAAGAAGATCGCACTGAAACTGCTGTAGTTGACTTTGCCGTATCTATTGCCGGCGAAGATGGCCATGGCCATGATGATCAAGCCATAGACCAACACGGGAATGCGCATATCCGCTAAATGTGGCCAGAGTATATACATGAGTCCTAAGCCATAGCAAAGAAAGGGGAGTACGAGCCAGGGGTTTTTGAATATCTCGCCGCTTTTGTTGGGGCGTTTGGTTTTGGTGAAAGCGTAGCAATAGAAGAGATGGGCGATCAAGAAAGAAACCAAGCCGAAGACGAAGTATAATTCGTGCTTGGCTTGGAACATTAGGAGTACGTCACCGCCCCAGGAGAAGAATAAAGCCGCTATAATGGCTTTGCCGAAGGTGTTAAGTGGTTTGCTGAAATTAATGTAAAAAAAGTAAGCCAAGACCGGCATTAGCAGTGGCTTGCAGACGAGATGTAGTGCGGGGATGTTGAAAATCGCACCTGCTATGGTACCGATCAAAAGGAACACATAAAGCAATAGCAAAGGGAGATGGAGTTTCCAGGTATTGGGCATGATGGATAAAAGCTAAGGGTTTGTATGAGCTTTTTAAATAGGGTAGGGGGATGCGGTATTAATTCGTATTTTTGTGCGCTTTTTCGTGAGCAAAATTGATTTTTGCTTGTTCTGATTAAAGCAAGGCACAATAACATCGCTTTCAAACATAGTAATTTAACATGAATTTTCAACTGTCAGAAGAACATTTGATGATCCGCCAGGCGGCTCGTGACTTCGCTCAGAATGAGTGTAAGTCGGGCGTGATCGAGCGGGATAATAAACAAGAGCACCCGACCGAATTGGTTAAAAAGATGGGTGAGCTGGGTTTTATGGGTATGATGGTATCACCGGAATATGGTGGTGGTGGAATGGATACGGCTTCCTATGTTTTAGCGATGGAGGAGATCTCTAAAGTGGATGCTTCTTGTTCGGTGATCATGTCTGTACAGAACTCTTTGGTGAACTGGGGTTTGGAAACTTTCGGATCCGAGGCACAGAAAAATAAATATTTACCGAAGCTGGCGGCTGGTGAAATGATCGGCGCTTTCTGCTTGTCAGAACCAGAGGCAGGTAGTGATGCGACCCAGCAGCGTACCACAGCTGTAGATATGGGCGATCATTATTTATTGAATGGTACAAAGAACTGGATCACCAATGGCGGTAAAGCCGGGGTATACCTTGTGATTGCACATACTGACAAAGAAAAGAAACACCGCGGGATCAATGCTTTGATCGTTGATCGCGATATGCCGGGAGTGGTTGTTGGAAATAAGGAGGATAAATTAGGTATTCGCGGTAGTGATACGCATGTGATCATGTTCAATGATGTGAAAGTGCCTAAGGAAAATAGAATCGGTGAAGATGGTTTCGGATTCAAGTTCGCGATGAAGACTCTTGATGGCGGACGTATCGGTATCGCTTCTCAGGCTTTGGGTATCGCTTCTGGTGCATATGAATTGGCCTTGGCTTATTCTAAAGAGCGTAAGACCTTTGGTAAGCCGATCCACAACCACCAAGCGATCCAGTTTAAGCTGGCGGATATGGCCATGGAGATCGAAGCGGCTCGCTTGCTTTGCATGAAGGCGGCTTATTTAAAAGATCAGCATGAACCATATGGACAGGCGGCAGCGATGGCGAAGCTGTTCTGCTCTGAAGTGGCAATGAAGACCACAGTGGAGGCGGTGCAAGTTCACGGAGGTTATGGTTTCGTGAAGGAGTACCATGTAGAGCGTTTGATGCGTGATGCGAAGATCACACAGATATACGAAGGTACTTCTGAGATCCAGCGATTGGTAATTGCTCGTTCTATTTTGAAATAGGCGTACTTATTTAAATCAAAATGTAGACGGTCGGTCGGCAATAAATGTTGATCGACCGTTTTTTTATTGTCAGCTAACAGCAGCATAGTACAATGCATGCATTCTGTATGCTTGAAATTCCGTATTTTTGCATTCAATACAACACCAATTAATCTAATTTATATGTTTAGTTCTTTACGCATATGGCTTTGCATGAGTGTATGCTTGCTTATTGCGGGCAGCAGTATCTTCGCTCAGTCAGATCTTATTCCGGAACATCGTTGTGGAGATGTATCCAATAAGTTGATCAACTTTTTAAAAGACCCTACTTATCTACAACGTGTAGACAAAGCTTTTAATAAGGCGAAAGCTGTTGGTTCTCAGAACCAGTTGGCGAAGGATCCTGAGGTTTTGTCCATTCCTGTAGTGGTACACAATATCTTCTTTACTTCGGAGCAGCAATTGTCGGTAGAGTTGATCCAGTCTCAGATCGATGTATTGAATGAGGATTTCCGTAGAATGAATGCTGATACTTCCGAAACTCGTGAGGTCTTCGCGGATGTGGCAGGAGATGCGGGTATTGAATTCTATTTGGCGGAAGTGGATCCGGATGGTAATCCTACAGATGGCATCACTTACTTCCAGACGGATGTAGAGGTGTTTGGTGCTTTGGGAATAGACGAAGAAACCATTGAGGCTTTAGTAGAGGCTTTAGATGCTTGTGGTTTAACGATAGATGATCTTGCCGATCCAACAGCTTTGGATCCATTTGCATTGCTTTGCATTTTCGCGGAATTAGAAGCCGCAGGTATTGATATTGAGGAGATATTAGGTGGTGGTGAGCCTGGTGAAGGCGGTGGCATGGATGCCATGAAATTCGAAGAGTCTGGTGGTGTTGCCGCTTGGCCTACGGATCAATACATGAACATTTGGGTGTGTAACTTAGGTGAGTTGGGTGCGGGTATTGGTAATATCTTAGGTTTCGCTTATCCTCCAGCTGAGGCACCTAACTGGCCAGAAGGGCAATCGGGTACTGCGGAGACGGATGGTGTGGTGGTACACTATCAGGCATTTGGATACGCTAATCCTACTTTACCTGCTGGTACGGCTGGTATTCTTGGTTTAGGTCGTACTTGTACACATGAGGTAGGACACTATTTAGGCTTACGTCATAGCTTTGGTGATGGCGACTGTTCTGCCGATGATGGTTTTGAGGATACTCCTCCTTGTATCAATGACCAAGCTGTCAACTGTAGTTTTACAGCCAATACTTGTGTGGATTCAGGTTTTGGAGACATCACAGAAGACCGACCAGATCAGATCGAGAACTTTATGGACTATTCTGATGAGACTTGCCAGAATATGTTCACCAACCAGCAGATCGAAGTGATGCGTGCCATGTTAGAAGGGCCTCGTGTTGGCTTGCTTAGTGGCGCTTTATTAGGTGCACCAGTAGCGGGCATCATTGCTCCAACAGAAGTATTGGTGAATACAGAAGTGGAGTTCGAGAGTGATTCTTATGCGGCTATGGAGTGGTTCTGGAATTTCGGTGATGGAGTGACCAGTGAGGCTGCGAATCCTCTTCACACTTTTACGGAAGTAGGTACTTATACAGTGATTCTAACCGTTACCAATGATGAAGGGACAGACTTCACGTCTGCTGTTGTAGAGGTTGTGGAAGAAGTAACTCCAGGTATTGAAGAAGGCAGCTTGGCTGCTGGCTTCCAATTATCTCCTAACCCCTGCACTACAGATGGCTTTGTTAGCGTTTCAATTGCTGCCGAAAACTTAGCCAACACCACTTTAAGCGTGTACGATATTGATGGTAGAGTAATTGCTACTCGCGATCAGTTGAATAGTGCGCAATTCGACTTAGACCTTAGCACTTTGGCGAATGGCATGTACTTCGTGAACTTAAAGAACGAAGGGGCGAGTACTACTAAGAAATTATTGATTCAGCGATAATCTTAGAATCAAATCTAAATGCGAAACGGGGCTTCTACTTAAATAGCAGAAGCCCCGTTTTATTTAATAAGTACTTGAGTAAAAGTACATGTATATTGTTACTGATGCACACACTTCAGCGTGAGCACGAAATCTCATGTCTCAAATCTCGGGTCTCATTATACCAACTCCACAATACTCACTCCAGCACCCCCATACTGCGGGTCCTCGTCTTTTACGGTTTTCACTTCCTTGTATTTACGCAGCATATCGCGAATGGATCTACGTAAGATCCCATCTCCTAAACCGTGTATGATCTTTAGTTCATCCACATTATACATCAAGGCGCGATCCACTAAGTCTTCCACCTCTTTCAAAGCCTCCATACGGCGCATGCCTCTGATATCTATATTGCGATCAAATTCACTCTTGGCATGTAGGGTATTGTAAATGTTCACTACCGCTTTCTTCTGCTTCACCACCTTCTCCACCACCACTAATTCACGCACTTTCACCTTGGTTTTCAATAGACCAAAGGTAACCGTCGCTTGGTTTTTGCGCAGCTCTATCACCTCACCGATCTCTCTGCCATTTCTCAAGCGCACATGCACGCCCAACTCCACAACCTTATCCGTGTCTTTATAGAGGAGGTCATCTTTTAGCGTCTCTATCTTTTTAGCCGTTTTCTTCTTGTCTTCCGCGATCTCTTCCTTGATCTGCTTGATGGTTTGTTTCTCTCCTTTGTTTTCTTTCAGTTCTTTTACCAAATTCTCAAATCGCTTATTGCGGTCTTTAAGCTGTTGCAAAGCTTTCTCTTCCGCATCCAAAACCACCTGTTTTTTCTTTTTATCTAATTCAGCTTTCAGATTTTTATATTTCTCGATCAGTTCAGTGTACTCTCTTTCTTTTTGTTTGGCTGCTTTTACTCGTTCTAAAGCCTGTTGTTTCTCTTTTTGCAGGGTACTCAGCAAGTGGTCGAACTCCTTATACTGCCGATCCACTTTGCTCATCGCCTTATTGATGATCTCTTCACTCAGCCTGCTTTTCTTGGCCAATTCAAAGGCGAACGAACTACCCGGCTTTCCTATCTCTAACTGGTATTTGGGTGATAGCGTTCTATAATCAAAAGTCATACAGCCATTGAAAATCCCTTTTGCATTGGTCGCATACACCTTCAAGTTAGAATAGTGCGTCGTGATCACCCCATAGCAAAAAGCCCCGTTCAGTTGCTCTAAAATGGCTTCGGCGATCGCACCCCCTAAAGCAGGATCCGTACCCGAGCCAAATTCATCGATCAAGATCAAGGTCTTGCTGTCAGAAAACTCCGTGAAATGGCGCATATTGCGCAGGCGGGAACTATAAGTCGACAAGTCGTTCTCTATAGATTGCTCATCACCGATGTCAATGAAGATCTGCCGATACACGCTCATCGTACTATTATCATCCAGCGGTACCAACAAGCCATTTTGAAGCATGAGCTGAAGCAGTCCCACCGTCTTCAACATCACCGATTTACCCCCTGCATTCGGACCACTAACTACCAATATTCGATCCGCCAAAGAAAGGGATAAACTCAAGGGAACCACCTCTTTTTTCAAGGCTTTGTTTTTGAGCAGAAGTAGCGGGTGGCGAGCGTTGAACAACTCTACGGTACGGTCGCGAGAAAGCTGTGGTCGGTGGGCGTTCATATCCCAAGCCAGACGCGCTTTAGCCCGTATGAAATCGAATATGCCCAGTATGCGCTGATAATCTTTGATCGCTTCGGCATGCGGGCGAATATGCTCGGTCAACTCCTTTAAAATCTTATAGATCTCTCGGCGTTCCGCCATCTGCAACTCCACGATTAAATTAGAAACCCGCAAAGTCTCCTCCGGCTCAATGAAAGTCGTACTTCCCGTACTCGATTCATCATGAACGATCCCCTTGATCTTGCGCTTATGCTCTGCCAGCACTGACAAAACTCTCCTACCGTTCCTGATACTCTCCACATTATCCGTCAGCCAATTATTACGCTTGTATTGGTTCGCGACCGATTTAAACGTACGATCAAGATCCTGATAGCTCGCTATGATCTGTTTTCTGATCCGCTGCAACTCCACACTGGCGTCATCACGTATATTCCCCTTGGCGTCCATCACCAACTTAATACGATGCACCAAGTCCTTACTCACCTCCAGCTCTTTGATCAGCTCAAAAAGATTCGGGTATTTTTCCTGTCGTTCCTCTTTCGTATTGCCTGAAAAATAAGCCAGCACATTTTCCGTACTCACCAAACTCTGATACAAGAAAAACACTTGCTCCTGAGCCAGCACCGTATTCTTCACCCGCAGCAGCTTCAGCATTTCCGAAAGGTCGTGAAAATTATCACTCGGAAACGGCTGCTCCTCATACATCAAAAGTTGCTTGAACTCCTCCGTCTGCCGCAATAAACGCTCGATCAAACGCGTATCGCTGGTCGTACGCATGCGCTCCACCTGTGCCTTACCCAGCGTGCTCATACAATGCCCCAACAACAGCTCGACCACCTTGTCGAACTCCAATTTGGTGTATAGATCTCTTGGGTATAGCGCAACCTTCCGCTTATCTCTCTTGTACTGTGCCATCACTTAACAATAAATATTCCTGTAACGGTTTAGCTCAAAAGCCTCAACCTAAATAGTTACATATTCCTCAAAAATACGAATCCCGTCAGCCAATCCGCAATCCAGAAGCTTCTAACCAAAAGAAGAATAAAAAGGTTCAATGATTTAATGTGCTAATGATTTTTTGTAGGGCGCATGCCCGCCTGCGGCAGGTCACCGGGCTATCCGTTGCAATTCCCCCGCTGTTCGCTGCTTCGCTGGCAGGCATAAAAATGGCTACCTCTGGGCCGCCTTTTTATGCCGCCGCTCAGTGCGCTCCTTAGCGGGCTCATTTCCACTCCTATCCCTTGCGCAAGAACAATTAGTCAATTATCAATTTGAGAATTTGAAAATGATGTGTTTACACTGCACTTAAAATCCATTTTCAAATTGACTCATTGTCAAATTTTCAAATTATTTACCTGGTCTTCCGCTTCCCGAAAGACACCTTCGCGAACAAATTTGCAAAAATGAATTTATTGTCTTCACTGATCATAATGGGAACCGCTCTAAGGTTGGTGGTCCCATCGTTAGAGCTTTCCACACCACTGAAATGTGCGCTCATCATAACCCCCACTTCCAGTGCTTTGACGAACTCATTATAGCTCGCCCAATCAAAATTCACAGCGAATTTCCCTTGAATGCCCGGGTGGAAACTCAACTCATTCCAACCAAAGGCAATGCCCGATGCACCGAATATATAGCGTTCATCTAAAAACAGGTGGGCATTTTCCGTATTGTAGCCTTCATGCTTGGTATCTGCATAGCCGCCTACGATCTGGTAGATCAGTTCCAAATAATAAGGCTTGGTGATGCCTAAAGACGGACCCGCCCCATAACGCATAGAGATCGCCACGCCATTCTTTCTACCTTTTTCGGCCAACATTCTACCCCTACCGAACATGAAGTTGATGTTGTAAAAACTATTTTGCTTGCCAAATACATAACCTCTTGCCGTAGATCTGCCAGAAGCGAAAATACTCTGCTGACGGAATTCTTTGGGGTGGCGCATCGTCAAGACTTCAATCTGATAAAAGCTGCGCTTCTTAATATTGTGGATCTTAACGAACTCCCCGGATAAACCCCAGCCGCTGGTGTGCAATTGGAAACTAAAGGTTCTTTCTTTTTTGTAAACCAGATCATCTAGTGTCAGATCCTCAATTGAATTCTGGGCATTCAAGAGAAGAGAAGAACTTAGAACACTTGTTAGCAGAAAAAGAGAACAAGTCAATAAAAAACAAGACTGCATCGCTTTGAAAGCATTGACAGTTAAAGAGGGGATATATTGCTTTCTTATGTTCATAGTATTAACTTATTCTATGAGGTAGTATAGGTGTTGGTGTACTAATGTAAGGAATATTTCTACTTGACTTATCTTCACCGCAAAAATCATACTTATGCCAACAAGCAAGATCATTTATCAAGGTGAATTACGCACAGAAGCCGAACATCTAAAATCCGGTAAAACCGTAATTACCGATGCGCCCACGGACAATCAAGGTAAAGGCGAAGCCTTTTCTCCTACAGACCTAGTAGCAACAGCATTAGGCAGCTGTATGTTGACGATCATGGGCATAAAAGCCAGAGATCGCCAATTGGACATAGAGGGTACCCGCTGTGAGATCACTAAAGTGATGGCCAGCGCACCAAGACGCATCTCGAAAGTAGCCGTGACGATCAGCTTACCTAATACCTTCTCCGAAGACGAGAGAAAAGTACTGGAAAGAGCTGCCCTGCATTGCCCTGTGGCTAAGAGCTTACATCCTGATTTGATCCAAGAGGTGAAGTTCGTATACCCTACTTCATAAACGTGTTTTTACTACATATCGTTTGTTCTTCTGCGGACTTTTAGTGGAAACTGTAATAGTCCTTACAAAAGAAAAGCGATGAGCGAGATGTTTGGAAAAACATCTTACTCATCGCTTTGTATATATGGAGCTTCTTTAAGCATGTTCATAGATGAAATACTTAAAGAAGTAGTGGTGTTATTTTAAGCATCGCCTAAACATTCCACATCTTTTGTCATTTCCAAATCCATATTTAAAGGAGTCGCGGGCTGTTCTGTGATTTTACCTGGGCAACCAGTGCCTCTTTGGCAAGAACTGAAGCCGATACTTACGAAGGCTACGAAGCAGACCGTAGCAAGCAGTGTTTTCATTTTATTCACTGTCATGATAAACTAGTATTAAGTTGATTATTATTTGCGTTTCAAGTACAGTCAGCAGAATAGACCTTGACTAGGTCGATTCGTTTAATGAACTGTCGCACAAAGATACATCACCAATAGATCGTATCTTCTGTTCAGGCGACAATCTTAGATAGAATGTCTATAACTGACAATTGTGATCGAGGGAAGGTTTGTGATTTCACTTTCATATATACGCATGAAAGCTACTTTCGTTACTATTGCTATAGGGAGTTAACAAAATTTTAATACTCCGCTATTGCTTTCGAATTCATGTAAATAACGGCATCACCCGCTTATTTGTTGCCTCGGAAATGTATTTTGCTGGACAAAATTGAAAAGTATGTTGTGCTTATTTCAATCTGATTTTTAGCGGTGCTTTAACCGAACTCCTTATAGATGACGATGGCGGTTTTGATTGTTGCTGCCATTCCATAGCATCTGAACGAATGATGGGTGTGGTGTCTATTGGAATGCGGTGTTTTCTGATCCACTCCGCATCGCATTGATAATTGGCGGGGCTTTTCAAATTATAGGCGTCTGGCTTAAAGCTGATCATTCTGGCTAAGTTGACCAATAGCTCATCCAATCGGACGGAGGGAGTCCAGGTATTGAGATGCCAGCCATGACAAACTTCACCGTTTCTGTATACGTTTGGGTGGAATAAGCCCTCTAAAAAAGTGAGAATAGGAGGGGCCGCGAAAGGGTATCTTTCAGGTAATGTGATGCGCACACGATGGTGGTTGGCAATATGTCCTTGCATGCTCACATAGCCTTTCAGGTAAAAGCGGAGTAGATACT
>JAHDGT010000466.1 GCA_020631675.1 Bacteroidota bacterium | reverse complement strand
AGGCACTCACACCCCATCTATCCCATTTAGTACCACTCCTATCCCTCGCACAAGCCGTAAAAGGAAAAATCGTACAACTATAGTGAAGTTTCAAAAAAAATACTATAATGAGGTTGTTAGGGGTGCTTAATTCCTGCATCAGCCAATGAGATGAATCCATGAAAGTCTATACCAAAACCGGAGACGACGGTACAACTGCTTTACTCGGTGGAGCCAGAGTTTCTAAAGCCCACATCAGAATTGATGCTTACGGAACTGTAGACGAGCTTAATGCTGTTATAGGCATGGTTCGTGATCATACACAAAGCGAAGCATATCGCGAAATCTTGAAAACCATTCAAGACCGACTCTTCGTTATTGGTGCCGATCTGGCCACCCAGCCGAGTAAGCAAGGGAAAGTCAAAAAACCAGATATCCTAGAAACAGATATCCAGTTTTTAGAACAGGGGATTGACCGAATGGAAGATGACCTGCCGCCACTACAACATTTCCTCTTACCAGGTGGTCACCCCGCCGTGTCAAGTTGTCATTTGGCACGATGTGTGTGCAGACGAGCAGAGAGAATTGTTGTCTTACTGGATCAACAAGAAGCTGTAGAACCATTGGTCTTACACTACTTGAACAGATTGAGTGACTACCTATTCGTTTTATCCAGAGCCTTAGCCAAAGACTTCGGTGCGGAGGAAATTAAGTGGGAACCTAGGAAATAGAATATTTTTCTATTTTCGCACGATTTTTCGGGCAAAACGGTTCCTCCATAACAGTAAAGATGTAACCATAATCATCTTTGTGAGTATAAATAAAGCGAAGAAACAAGACAAGTGTTTCTGAACTTAGATTGATAACAATAAACCATTTTGTAATATATGTATTGGACATTAGAGCTTGCGTCGCATCTGGAAGATGCACCATGGCCCGCAACTAAGGATGAGCTGATTGATTATGCAATTCGATCAGGCGCACCTATGGAGGTAATTGAGAACCTTCAACAACTTGAAGACGAAGGGGAGTACTACGACAATATAGATGATATATGGCCGGACTACCCTACGCACGAGGATTTCTTCTTTAATGAAGATGAGTATTAAACGTTTTTGATTCGAAAGAATCAAGACTTACATTGTTGGCTAACCCTATACCAGACTACAATTGATGTATCTGGATGTTAAGAATTAAGTAAAGCAAAGCGCGACATTCCAATGGATGTTGCGCTTTTTCTGTAAATTGGGAACATATTAGTGCTGTACGCTTGTTATCCATATTATACACAGCTATTTATACACCCAATCTGGCATTGCATGGAAAATCTCATTTCATTAATAGTCTTTATCGTTATTGTCGTTTTTAACCTCCTTTCTGCTTCTAATAATGAGAAAAAGAAGAAGGAAGAAAAGGAGTTTGGCGGTAGCAGTATCGAGGATCAATTGGATCGTTATCTAAGACAATTAGAGAAAGAAGGACTGGATGATAAGAATACCATGACCGTAGATGAAGCTTTTGGTGAAGAGGCTTACGAGCCTATCGCAGAGCGCAGCTACGACAGAGAAATACGCCCACGTTCGGTGCTCGGTAAAAAACAAGAAGAACCCGAGTCTTTTATCCCGGATGAGTGGTCTGAAATAGATGAGGACTACAGCGGTGGCATCAAAGAAGCAATGCAAGATGCGCAAGAGCACATTGATAATGTGCAAAAGCATAGAGAAGCCATTATGGCGCGTAAGCTCCAAGATCGTAAAACCAAAAAGAAGAAAAAGAAAGTCGTTGTCGACGAAGAATTCGAATTTAATGCCCGAGATGCCATCATCTACGATGTGATCATGCGTAGGAAGTATTAATACTTATTGATAGTCGAAAACTTTTTTTGTTCAAGCAATGTTCCATAATTTTAGTGCGAATGAGTTGTTGTACTCATTCGCACTTTTTTATACCTAATCCTGTAAACGTTAATATTTATGTTGCGTCAACTAGCTATACTCAGCATGGCGATCTGTACTTTTTTACTGATGTCATGCTCTAATACTTCTTCAGAAGGAACGGCGAAAAAAGAAGATCCGAAATGGAATTCCGCAGAAGGGAATCCTATTGAGATGAAGAAGAAAAAAGGCAAAAAGCAGCCCGGCAGTCGTGCGGCAGCGGATCAGATCCAAATCGGAGAAGCCGTTCCTATGGCAGACCTGAAACTTGCGGCCACTGATGGTAAAACCTACAGCATCAATGATGTGAAAGGGGAAAACGGTGTTCTGGTCATGTTCTCTTGTAATACCTGCCCTTATGTAGTAGCTTGGGAAGATCGTTTCCCTAAAGTAGCTGAGGTCTGTAAAGAAAAGAATATCGGTCTTTATGTAGTGAACAGCAATGAAGCGAAAAGAGAAGGAGACGACTCTATGGATGCGATGAAAGCGCATGCGGAAAAAATGAAGTATGATTTCCCTTATGTTGTGGATACCGATCACCAATTAGCAGATGCTATTGGTGCGATGAAAACACCGGATCTGTTTTTATTTGATAAAGATTTAAAACTAGTGTACAAAGGTGCGATCGACGATAACCATAAGAGTACTAAAGACGTAGAGCATTTCTACGTGAAGAATGCCATTGGCAACTTAACAGCAGGTCAACCTATTGATCCTAATTCAACCAAAGCGATTGGTTGTACGATCAAACGAACTAAGAAATTGTAAGCGTTGTTAACAACAAAACTAATACGGACCACTGATTGATTATTGAGACATCTGCCTTCACATCGCTACTTGCATAGCACTTTTACCGTCTCCTTTCAGTGGATCCGTTTTTTTATGCGACCACCACCTCATCATCTGATAAGATGGGCAAATTTTTAAATCGTTGAATTAA
This sequence comes from Bacteroidota bacterium, assembly GCA_020631675.1. Classification (GTDB taxonomy): domain Bacteria; phylum Bacteroidota; class Bacteroidia; order Chitinophagales; family UBA2359; genus JAHDGT01. Next base: position 636 of record JAHDGT010000466.1, on the reverse strand, counting down.
TCGGGCAATAGCTATAACATCCGCTTGGTTGTAACGCAGAATCTTATCCAAGCCCTTCTCATTCCAGTACACATCTGCTACATCTTTACCCTCCATTTCTCCTTTAGGGGAGGGGATACCCAGTACTTTTGTTAGTAGATGCAATGAAGTGCGGTTTCTCATTTCCCCGAACTTCCAAATGCGCATCGTATCTATATAGGGCACTTCCCAGGGTTTTAACGTGGCCACATCCAACATCTTTGGTAATTCCAATCCATTGATGATGCTTCTTCTGCACAAAAATGGAATGTCGAATTCCAGAATATTGTGCCCGCAAAGCCAGACCCTGCCCGGATAAAAATGTTCTTTCAACATTTCATTGAAAGGTAAGAGCACATCCTCTTGTTCTAAGTCACCATAAAAGGACTTCAAATGTAAATTATAGCTGAACTCATGCTCTTCTCCGACGTCCTCCTTGACTTCCTTTTTGAACAAGCCCACAGTAATACAGATCACCTTCCCGAACTCGGCATAGACCCCTGCCTTGTTAAAGTAATATTCAGGCACACTTTGGTCTTCTGGTAAAAAACGATCGGTTCTATAACGCCAGAGCTGCTGCATATCTTCATCCAATTCCTTGAACTGTACATGCTGAGG
>JAHDGT010000465.1 GCA_020631675.1 Bacteroidota bacterium | reverse complement strand
CTGGGGGTTCGTCGCTCTACTTGGCGGTGGCTACCTCTGGGCCGCCCCCGCCAAGTAGGCACTCACGCCCCATCTATCCCATTTAGTACCACTCCTATCCCTCGCACAACACAATTTGAAAATCAGTCAATTTGAGAATTTGAAAATTGATTCTACACCTACTTTATCTCTAAAGAAGTAAACAGCACCATATTCCCATGATTTAAGTCAATGATAAAAAGAACAGCCACAGTAATTTTCAAATTAGCTCATTATCAAATTTTCAAATTGAATCCACATCAGCACATTAAATTAATCTAACTGATCTTACTCCACTCACTGCGCTGCTGCCGGGCTACTTCTAAGTAGCGTTTTAGGGTTTGGTGCTGCTCCGCTTTTAAATCGGGATCTTCCTCTACTACTTCACCAGCGGCTTGTCTGGCGCGGGCCAAGATGGCTTGGTCTTTAATAATATCTGCAATTTTTAAATTCAGCACACCGCTTTGTTGAGTGCCTTCAATATCTCCTGGTCCGCGCAATTTCATATCCACCTCCGCTATTTTGAAACCATCGTTACTGTCTACCATGGTTTCCATGCGTACTTTGCCTTCGTTACTCAGCTTATGCCCCGTCATGAGTACACAATAGGACTGATGTTTACTACGTCCTACCCTACCCCTTAGCTGGTGTAATTGCGCTAAGCCGAAGCGTTCGGCACTTTCAATGAGCATAAAGGTGGCATTGGGCACATCCACCCCTACCTCGATCACTGTTGTTGCCACCATGATGTGTGTATCCCCCTCTTTGAAACGTTGCATCTCAAAATCCTTATCCGTCGTATGCATTTGTCCGTGCACCACACTTACTTGGTACTGCGGCTGGGGAAATGCTCTCGTGATCGACTCATAGCCTTCCATCAAGTCTTTGTATTGACTTAGGGCTTCGCTCTCATTGATCAGTGGGTAAACGATGTAGATCTGTCGGCCCTTTTCAATCTCTGCCCGCATCATATCAAATACCTTCAAGCGGCCAGATTCGAAATAGTGCATCGTTTTAATGGGCTTTCTACCTGGTGGTAACTCATCTATGATGGAAACATCTAAATCTCCATAGACCGTCATGGCGAGGGTACGCGGAATGGGGGTAGCCGTCATGACCAATACATGCGGCGGGAGGGTGTTCTTCTTCCATAATTTGGCGCGTTGTGCTACACCGAAGCGGTGTTGTTCGTCTATCACCGCCAAACCCAAATTATTGAAGCCCACTGGGTCTTCGATCAGGGCATGCGTGCCGATTAAAATATCTATTTCCCCGAAGGCAAGTAATTCTAAGAGTAAGCGTCTTTTTTTGCCTTTAATAGAGCCTGTCAATAAAGATACCCGTAGTCCCATACCTTCCAGCATTTTACTGATGCCTTCAAAGTGTTGCTGTGCGAGAATCTCAGTTGGTGCCATTAAACAAGCCTGAAAACCATTGTCGATCGCCATGAGCATAGACATGAGGGCGACTACCGTTTTACCGCTTCCTACATCTCCTTGTACCAGCCTGTTCATTTGGAAGCCCCCTAGTACATCTCTGCGGATTTCTTTGAGTACCCGCTTTTGCGCACCTGTTAATTCAAAGGGTAGCTTCTCATTATAGAAGGGGGTGAATACATCCGTGATCTTTTCAAACACAAAACCTTCTGTTCTATGTCTTCTGATCTTTGTCTGTAACAAACCTACCTGAATGAAAAAGAACTCCTCGAACTTCAAACGGTAGCGAGCGGCCTTGATCCAGTTTTCATTTTCGGGGCGGTGAATGTTTTTCATTGCCTGCCAACGCTCCGCCAATTGGTAGCGCTCTCTGATTTTGGGCGGTAGGTTTTCTGTTATATCCGACTTGGGATTGATTTTTTCTAATAATGCCAGTAACAATCTATGAATGCCTCGGCTGTCGAGCCCGCTGGTTTTTAGTTTTTCGGTAGTGGAGTAAATGGGTTCTAAGCGATCTTCATAGGACTTCGGTCCTTCTGTTTCTTGTGCTTTCATCAACTCCATCTCTGGATGCGTGATGCTTAGGCGACTTCTAAATTGATTGGGTTTACCATATACCAAATATTCCTGTCCGCCTTGTAAGGACCGCTGGAAATAAGCAATGCCTTTGAACCAGACCAGCTCAATGCTGCCCGTTTCATCGCGTAAAGTAGCGGTTAGTCTACGCCCCCGCCCCTCTCCGATCAGGTGGATATTACTCAAGCGCCCTCTTAACTGTACCGCACCCGAGTTGGCAGGTATATAGCCTATCTTCTGTAAGTTAGATTTATCCACATACCGAAAAGGGTAATGCCGAAGCAAATCACCAAAAGTAAAGATGCGCAGCTCTTTTTTAAGCTTGTCCGCTCTTTTAGGGCCTACGCCTTTAAGGTATTCAATAGGGGTATCTAATATGTGCTGGCGAGAAGACATGAAACAAACTGAATTTCCTGATTGGGTGCTGGCCAAAGATAAGTACTGTTGCTAAAACAGTAAGATGATCTAATAAAAGGCGCAGGCAAGCAGCGCCGCTAGGTATCAAAAATTTATAAAAAAGGAAAGCGCTACCAGCTTTCGTGCGGTAACGCTTTCTCATGTCCCCCAAAATTTGTCCCTGTTTTGTTTGTCAGCAACATCCTTTAGCGTTGCAGACAGTATTATAGACGGAGGTAATGGGGGAGCGTTTAAAGGGGTGAGGAAAAAAAATCCATTTTACTTAGGAAGTATTTGGTAGCCCGTAAACATTATGCTGTATCTTGAACTATCTCAAACGTAATTCTTGTTCTATTAAGTAAACATATGCAAATGGCACTTCGTAGTATACACATAGACTTACCAGCAGATATTCTGCTTACACTAAACGAGTCTGAGTCTGATTTAGCAAAGCGCATCAAACTTGCTTTAGCTATTCAGCTTTATCAACAACAAAAAATCACTATAGGGAAAGCTACTCAAATAGCGGAGATGTCTCGACTTAAGTTTGAAACCTACTTATCAGAACATCAAATTCCTATTTCAAACTTGGATGCGGAAACGGTATTAAAAGACTTAGAAAAATTGAAATAGATGAAGAATGGACTTGTTATTTCTGATGCTGGACCAATTTTCTCTTTAGCAATAATTGACCAACTTCAAATCCTTGATGTTCTCTTTGATGAAATATTAATACCTAATGCGGTTTGGGAAGAAGTGAACAGAGATAAAAGCACAGTTTTTTACCAAAGAATAGCAGATTATTTTGCAAATAAAGTCAAACAAATTTCAGGTTTCAACGAACTGACTTTTATTATGGATTACGGTGAATCGGAAGCGGTTATACTATACAAAGAAACTAAAGCAGATTTTTTACTTATCGACGATCAAAAAGCGAGAGATATTGCGGAGAACTTCGGTATGAACTGTATTGGTACAATTGGCGTACTGGCAAAAGCTAAAGAAAGAAATTTAATATCAGAACTTCGCCCGTATTTCCTCACGTTCCTAGAGCATAAGCGTTATTATTCAATTAA
>JAHDGT010000464.1 GCA_020631675.1 Bacteroidota bacterium | reverse complement strand
AACCACAAGTGGAACGAAAACCAACGAAATAGGGTTGTTGCCAACAATAGTAACAGCATGGAAACAGAAAATGACCATGCCAGCAAAGTGGGGGGAGAGAAATTGATGCAAATGATCAATTCCTCTGATCAGTCGATCATTCCGCTAGTTTATTACAGCTTTTAACTTCCTATCTTCGCGGCGCAAAAAAGAAAAAACAATGGATTCAGCCACGAATGCGACAAACGCACGTCCCGTGCGTACACGCTACGCACCCAGCCCTACCGGCTTCCAACACATCGGAGGTTTGCGTACGGCATTGTACTGCTACCTATTCACCCGCAAAATGGGCGGGCAATTCCTATTGCGTATCGAGGATACCGACCGTTCTCGCTATGTGCCCGGAGCAGAAGAATACATCATTGAATCTTTATCGTGGTTAGGCATTGAATGTGATGAGGGCGTACATATAGGCGGACCAAAGGGTCCTTATCGCCAGAGCGACCGTAAGGCTCTTTATGCCGAGTATGTACAGCGACTACTAGACAATGGCTGGGCCTACTACGCCTTTGACACCCCAGAGGAGCTGACCGCAATGCGAGAAGAGTATAAAACAGCTGAGAACCCTTCTCCGCAATACAATGCTTTTACTCGCCGACATATGCGCAATAGCCTCACCCTTTCTGATGAGGAGGTAACTACCCTTTTAGGGGAAGGTGTTAATCATGTCGTACGCTTCAAGATCCCTGCGGATCAAACTGTAGTGGTCAATGATGTGGTACGCGGTGAAGTGGTCGTCAACAGCAATGAGCTGGATGATAAAGTGCTTATGAAAAGCGATGGCATGCCCACTTACCATTTGGCTAATGTGGTAGACGATCGCTTAATGGGCATCACCCATGTGATCCGTGGGGAAGAGTGGTTACCATCTACGCCACTGCACGTTTTGCTTTACCGCGCTTTTGGTTGGGAAGACGAAAAACCTTCTTTCGCTCACCTACCACTATTGATGAAACCAGATGGTAAAGGCAAATTGAGCAAGCGCGATGGGGATCGTTTAGGCTTCCCGGTATTCCCACTGGCTTGGGTACACCCATTAAAGGAGGAAAGTTCTTCGGGCTATCGCGAGATCGGCTTCTTGCCTGAAGCCTTCACCAATGTACTGGCCTTCTTGGGCTGGAACCCAGGAACGGAACAAGAGATTTTCGACAACAGAGCGGATTTAGTGGATGCCTTTTCACTAGAGCGTGTCAGCAAAAGCGGGGCGAAATTCGATTACAATAAGGCCAAGTGGTTCAATGAGCAATACATCAAAGCCCTTACGCCAGCAGAATTAGCAGCCAAAGTCAGACCCTTCGCCCCTGCTGAAATGGCGGATGTATCTGATGAGCGATTAACAGAGATCTGTGCCTTATTACAAGAGCGCATCACCCTATTGCCAGATGTTTGGGAGCAAGGTGCCTACTTCTTCGGCATGCCGCAATCTTACACCCGCAAAGTGCTAAAGAAAAAGTGGAAAGAAGACCGTAAGCCTCATTTCCAAAGCCTGCGTGATGACTTGGCGGCCTTGAGTGATTTTAGTGCCGAGCAAGTAGAGACTACCGTCAAAGCCATGATGGAGCGCACCGGACTCGGTTTCGGAGATGTGCTGCAAATTCTACGTGTGATGCTGGTAGGAGTGGTTTCCGGACCCTCTATTTTTGAAATCGCCGCTTTACTAGGACAAGAAGAAACGCTTAAGCGTATGGACTACGGCTTTAGTAATTTTGATGCTATACTGGCAGAGCCAGCGGCATAAGGCAGGCAAGACTTACAGTAAGTTAGGAGTCAGACATGAGATTCGAGATTTCGTGCTAAAGCTGAAGTGGTTTTTTTGAGAATACGACACGCTTACTTTTGTCTAACTACATAAAAAAGCGGGCAGCTATTATAGCTGCCCGCTTTTTGTGCGTGTGTAAAATCTCAAGTCTCGGGTCTCAAATCTCGAGTCTGATTTTACTTACTTATTCGCCACTAAAGTAATACCAATATTCACCTCAGGTAAAATAAAACGATCACCCAAAGACTTATCATTACCATAAGATACGCCCCATCTTGAGCGGTCAATATTGAAATTCGCTGTAGCATTCAAGCCATCAGCAGTATTGTTCACACGTGCAGGGAAGCTGATGTTGTTACTCTTGCCCTTCAAGGTCAAGTTACCCTCAATGGTATGCGTGGCTCCTTCGAACAAGACTTTCTCCCCTTCCTTTGCTACAAAAGGTTTTACAGAGGTGATAGAGAATGTAGCTGTAGGGTATTTCTCTACTTCAAAGAAATCTTCATTCATCAAATGGCCGGCTAACTTGGCGTTGTTTTCTTCGTCCATATCAACTGCTTTCAAAGACTTCATATTGATAACGAAGGCACCAGCGGAGATATCATCTCCTATTACAGCTAAATTACCGCCCGCTAAATCAATCGTACCATTGTGCGACTTACCCGTTTGCTTGGTTCCTACCCAAGTCACTTGACTTTTTTTCAAGTCGATTTTCAGGGCTTGAGCTTGAGCCGGGGCTTTTTTCTCGGTTTTAGGTGCAGAAGTTTTTGCTTCATCTGCTTTAGGTGCTTGCGCACAAGAAACGGCAAGTAATAGTACACTTACCGTCATGATCATAGATAATGCTTTTTGCATGATCAGGGTATTTTTGGGTTAAAACGAAATTCAAAGAATGGAGCTGTTACCCTAATGCGGATGTTCAGCCCGAAAAACAAAGTGCAAACACAATCCAGCTCGTTTTGTTCAAGCAGTACTGCATTCATTCGCTTGTTGCAACAAATATAACACACCCACTAAAAACGGCGAAGAACCATTTTTATCCTTTCCGTCTTTTTGACAGTAGGTTGTCAAAAAGAGGCTCATGACACTGTTTTTGATAATGCTAAAAGAGGACTTCCAAATTCGGAATGCTCGGAACAAACGGGTTGTGAAAGCGTAGAATGTTTGCTGCAAAACAAAAGAGATTCTGAGGATACTAAAATAAATATGATATCGTATCATTACTCTCAGGCCATTCTTTCTCTGATTGAAGATGCTGAGGTTTTAGATTTGATTCTCTCTGAAATGGATAAGGATATTGTTGGACATGGGGTTTCAATTTCTGACTTGTCATCAAAGTATCCAGCGATTAAAGACGAATTGAACATGGAACTTAGACGTTCGATAATTTTTAATGGTGATTTCTTGAAAGAAATGGATAAAAATTTGTCCTCTCTTGCAAAGAATGCAGATTGGGATGCTGATAAATATTTAAAGTTAATTATGCACTATCAGGGTGTGGACTATCATCCCGTGGTATACTTCGTAGAAAAGCCAGAAAATTTAGATTTGTCTACTCCAGTGAAAGTATTAGTTGGACAAGCAGTAAACGATTGTGGACAAGCGTTGGGCTGGACAAAAGACAAAGTCGATTACTACAATTTGGAAGAAATTACAAACTCCAATGCCGTGAGTTTAGTTATCGGTCCAGGTTTGCCAAAACTTTATGACCCAAAGAAAGGTT
>JAHDGT010000463.1 GCA_020631675.1 Bacteroidota bacterium | reverse complement strand
TATTCGCTAAACTGTTGATGGTCAGTAGGATCGTGCCGAACGTGCGCAAGGGATAGCAGTGGAAATGAGGGGGCTAAAGACCTCTACTCTCCTTTCATGAGTTTGATGACTTGCTCGCGATCATCCATGAGGATGCGAAAGAAGTAGATGCCGTTGGGGAAGGCAGATAGATCGGCGTCGATGTCGAGACAACTGTCGGCGATCGGGAATTGGTCTATGAGTCGGCCTTGGATGTTGTAGATCTGTACTTGTACATTTTCGGGCTCGCCCAAGCGTTCGAGATTAAAAAACACCTGTCCGTTGATCGTTGGATTGGGGAAGAGTTGTACGGAGGAGTTGAGCGGGTAGGCGATTATACGTTCATCTGAATAGAAGACCGTGCCATCTCCCAGGGTGGTTTTGATGCGGTAAGTTGAGGTGCCAAAGATGGGGGCTTCATCGTAAAAGCTAAAATTTTGTCCGTATTGAGCACTCAATTCTCCTTGATCTTTGAAGCTTAGTTTGCCTTGTTTTTGGGCTTGTATGGTGAATGTAGCATCGCTCAGTTCGGTGTCTACAGACCAGTTCAGGGCAACGCCATTATCATCTGCTTCGGCGGTGAAGTTGGTCCAGGAGAAGAAGTTCTCTCCGCACTCTGGATAGATGTATTGCTCTACTGTGGTGACCAAGCCCGCAGGGTCTTTAACACGTAATTTGATACGGTAGTAGTAGAGCTCATCTTGGCAGCCATAGGGGTGTATGCGAGTGTCTGTGATCGGTTCGGTATCATAGGCTTCGGCATGGAAGTGCGTGTTGTGGTGTAAGAAGGTCTGCCAAGTGTATTTCAGGCTGGCAGTGCTGTGTTCCGCATCTTCTACTTCGGCGAAGAGGTCTAAGGTGGTGACACCATCAATGCTGTAGTACGCACCGTCTTCAAAGCTGGTGATGTCTACCACTGGTGGTGTATTGTTTACAGAAATGATAAAGTTCTCGGAGCTGGAACGCCCTTCTTCATCCGTGAGTGTGAGGCTGACATTGTAGGCTAATGGCAGACTATTGCTGGCGGTGAAAACATGCGTCGGATTCATGTCCGTACTTGTAGTTCCATCTCCGAAATTCCACAAAAAATCGAAATCCAAACCATCAGGATGGAAAGAGCCCGCCGCATTGAAATTGACCGTTAAGGGCGCAGGGCCGTACTGGGTATCATAGCTGTATATGATCTCTGGATACTGCGGTAAATTATAGCCGATCTTGCGAATGGCGTCGTAGGTGAAATCGGTATAGTAGATACAACCATCAATTGGATTGAGTACGAAGGAGGTGATATTCGTTCCATCATCCAATAAAAAATCCTCTATGGTTTTTATCACCTTATTGGAATCTATATCGAATACCTTCAGCCAACCCATATAATCGCCGTGGAAGTATTTACCGTGGTACTCTTCGGGAAAGTTGAGGTGGGTACTGGTATAAAAGAAACCCGGCAAAGAGCTGTAACCACCAAAGTCCTCTCCTTGCGTCGGTGAATTTTCATCCGTCACGGTATAGAAAGATGGTTCGCACTCCCCTTCTTCAAAGGTGCCTACGATCGCTGTAGCTGGCTTATTCCAGAACGCATTGGCATAGGCGATCTGCGGCCATTCCATAACGAAGGTGGGAATATCTTCAGGTACGGGGATGGAGGCATTACAGGGATTGGGATAATAATTATCGTGTGCGGAAGGCGTTTGGATCAGGTGTTGGAATTTGAAGTACTCTTGATCGCAGCCGCCCGACTCGTACAATGGGTTGGGTGCTGCCCTATTGTCGACATAGATAGGACCAAAGTTCCAGTTCCAGAAATAACCTTCGTAGATCGGCCAGCCGAAATTCTGTCCACCTTCGGTCACTCTATTCAATTCTTCATAAATGGCACTGCCAACATCGCCGACCAGAATCGTTCCCGGATCACCATCTTCCATATTCGTGCTTCCTGTGCCCGGTTCTAAAATACATCTGTAGGGGTTGCGAAAGCCCAAAGCCCAGACCCTTGAAGCGGCTGAGCGAGGCTCATCCGCATTGAAAAAAGGATTAGACGCTAATCCGTCTCCAGTTTCAGGATCTATACGCAGTATTTTACCACAATGTGAGTTAAGGTATTGCGCACGATATGCGCCTATGTCCTCGTCTTCCTCTAATATGCCATCTTCCAATCCTTGCCCTACATAAGAAGGAGGTTCAGAGGTTCCGGTACCCGCGAAAGAGCCTTCAAAGGTGGTATTATCTCCTGCGGACACGATCAAGGAGCCATCACTGCCAAAGAGTACCGAACCAGGACCGTGTGAACGATGTAATACGGGTATGCCTGTATCTAAGGTCTCCCCGATCAAAACAAATCGACTATCCTCGACCGTACTTTTAAAATCGTTCTCCGGATCTAATTGCCAGCGAGTCACCCGAATGATGGTCGCCTGATCCTCCACACTGGCAAAAGGGCTATAGGCAGGCGTGCCATAGTACAATAAGTGATGGCGATCCACGGTATAGATGCCGTAGACCAAGCCATTATTCAAGAAATCAGGGTCGAGGGTAAAGCCAAGTAGTCCGTGATCCCCATAGTTGCCTACTTCTTCGCTAATATCTAAAACGGCTTCTTCTATCAGCGTGCCATCCGCCTCTATAATGTGCACCCGTCCACTCTTCCGCCAACAGAACATTCGTCCGTTGTCATCGAAAGTCAGACCGATGAAACGGGTATTTCCATTCCCTTGAAAAACCAATTGATCAGAAAAACCATCAGGCAGGTGCGCACTGAGATCAAAGCTGCAAAAGGAGCTTAAAAAGAGTAAAAAAAGTGCGTAAAGGTTCAGGTGTTTGAAGCGCATGCTAAGGGTAGTGATAGCTGGTCATTAGAAACACCCAAAGTTAGGGTAAAACCACGCTCTATAACAAGCGTTAACACGCAGCCTTCACGACTTTCTATTCTGCTTATCAATACTTTTCGCATCCTCTTCGGGCATGCCGCATATGCGTAGGACCTCAACAATGAACTCGGTCTTACCGTCTATATACGCATCAATATCATGTGGAAAACGCTTCGCAAGATCCATTTTCAAGGCTCCGTACTCGGCAACTTTATCCGGGTGTTTCAACAAGTGATCTCTGAGTGCCAAATGGTTGCGCAAACCCATACTGCCTTCGGTACAAACGTACATATTATGCTTCATCCATCGCCTGCCCGAGCCATCTTCCGGAGTCAGTTCATTTCGCCTTTTAAATGCTTGTCTACCTATGATCCCTAAATCACCCACATGCTTATAGCCCAATTCAGCAAGCAGGTCAATGACACGCTGCATCTTGGCGTCATCATTCGCTTCAATGATGATATCCAAATCAATAATGGGCTTGGCAGCCAAGCCGGGCACAGAAGTGCTACCCACATGTTCTATGCGCTGTGTCTCGGCTCCTACTTTTGCCAAGAGCACCGTTTTGAGTTCAGTGAAGTCTTGTGCCCACTTGGGGTTGTGGGGGACTACGCTTATGGTTTTTAGGGGTTCCAATTTAGTT
>JAHDGT010000462.1 GCA_020631675.1 Bacteroidota bacterium | reverse complement strand
ACGAATTGACAAATGATCAAATTAATGAAAATCAAATGCCAAATGGCACAAACTATGGCGCTTGATTAAATGGTCGGGAACTTGTTTTCTACTAACATTTCGCCCCTCTGGGGCTAAGGTACATCCAACTGAAAATCAATAGCTCCGTTAGGAGCTGCCTGTTAGTAGAAATATTGCTGCCCCCACCATTTACAAGCGCCTTTAGGCGCGCCTTTTGGTTGGTCAAGATTAGCCGAAAATTTAGATTACACTGTGTTAAGTACAGTCTCGATCATACAACAATAAAAAATCCCCGTGGAAATAGCTCCACGGGGATTTTGTGTTTTTGTACTCGAAAAAAGTAAACTTATAGTGTTTCTGATATAACTACATCAGCACAAAGTCTCATGTCTCGAGTCTCAAATCTATTGTCTGATCTTATGCGTTGTGCATAACCGTTTGTGGGAAAGGAATATCGATACCTTCCGCATCTAAAGCTTTTTTCGCAGCTTCTAAAACGTCAACATAAACACCAGGATCATCACCGGCATTACAGTAAGGACGAAGATCTAAATCTACAGAGCTGTCGTTTAAGTTCACCACTGCAACAGATGGAGCAGGCGTTTGCAATACTTTAGGGTGATCTGTCATCACTTTCATCAATACGCTACGTGCTTTGTCAATGCTCTCTCCATAGCCAATGCCTACAGGAATGTGCAAACGCAAAGTACCCTGACGAGAAACATTCGTGATGTTACCACCTGATAAAGCACCATTAGGAATAACATGCGTGATATTATCCGGGCTTTCTAAGCGAGTAGCCAATAATTGTACTTCTCTAACAAAACCCTCAGCACCTTGCGCCTTGATATAATCTCCTACCTCGAAAGGACGGAAACCCAAAATCAACAAACCACCAGCAAAGTTAGATAAGCTACCTTGGAAGGCTAAGCCCGCAGCCAAACTACAAGCACCTAATACAGCTACAAAAGAGGATGTAGCAACACCCATTGTACTAATAGCTGCTAATAACACCATCAGTTTCAATACAATGCTGATCGCAGATAAAACAGCACCTTTCGCCGTTTCATCCATACCTCTTTTGTCAAATGTACTTTTCAATCCGCGAACGATCATACCAACGACCATCCAACCAATAATGAAAACAGCGATACCCTTCAAAACAGGTATAGCGTACGACATGATCGTTTCAAGAGAAATAGAATCTAAAATACTTCCAGAACCACCAGAAGCTTGTAAAAAAAGTAAAATACCCATTTTAAACTATGTACTTTTTTGGGGTGATGTATACTTACTTGTACTTAAGTACCCGGACAAAAATAATCGTTGCTTCTGACTTGCTCTTTTAGCCGTATCCTGCGTTATGAAAAGCCTCATTTAGCGCTGCTATATCTCGTTTTTCATGCCTTGGCTACAACTAAAATAGCTGCGCCATTAGCTGTACGCTTACTTTTATCCGGGTACTTAACAGAATAAAGACTATGACAAAGCTGTGAATGTCACCCATATGAATACATTTTTATTTTACTAAAAACACTAACAAATGTTAGCCGTATTCACATGTAATTCAAGCAGAATTTGACGGATAGTTTTACAGTATAAATTGTGAATAATTTGCGCATACCCATTTTTTAGTGAAATTTGTAGGGTAGGTCTGAATAGTGCATTTAAATTAATATCGTGGGTAAGGATTCATCTGTTTATAAGATCGGTTGCGGCAAAGCGGATATCACTGGATACGTTTTTGACAAGGGGATGATGGGCTATTCCATGCCCTTTAATGTGGTTACAGGCGTTGAAACTCCATTGTATGCTCGTGCCTTTTGGATTCAAGAAAAGGATAGTGATGCTTTTGTTGTTTTGGTGGTAGCTGAAATCTGTTTTTACTCTATAGCCCTGAAACATGAGATCATTAAGCAACTGCAAGCGCGTTATCCGGATTGGGGCATTTCAGAAAATAATGTCGTACTAAGTACACAACATACCCATAGCGGTCCGGGTGGCTACTCTCACTATATGCTCTATAATTTGAGCATACCGGGTTTTCAACCTAAGGTATTTGATCAAATCGTTCAGGGCACTGTAGCTGCTATAGAAGAAGCACATCAAAGTAAACGTCTGGGTAAAATTCACTTCAGTGCAGGGGCTTTCGATGCTGATGAGCCTGTGGCATTCAATCGCTCACTTAATGCCTATAATCGAAATCCGGAGATCAAAAAAAAGATGCTGAGTTCGGACTGGCACTTGGCAGTTGATCGAGAAATGAAATTATTGCGTTTCGAAGGTTTGGACGGTGTGCCTATTGGTTCGGTCAATTGGTTCGGAGTACATACCACCAGCATTGGCAATGAAAATGGCAGGATCTGTTCCGACAACAAAGGCTATGCGGCCACTTATTTAGAAAACGAAGCGCAAAGTGAGTATGACTCACCCAATTTCATAGCCGCATTCGCCCAAGATACAGCTGGAGATGTTAGTCCGAATCACATTTATGACCCACAAAGAGGCTGTACACGTGGCTTTCATGAAGATGATTTTGAGAGTGCGAAACACAATGGACGTATTCAGTTCAATAAAGCAAAAGAGTTATTCGATCGGGCCATTGCGGAAAAAGCCATCGAAGGCGGAATAGATACAGCACACGAATTCATTGACATGAGTAATGTGGAAGTGGATCCTGAGTTTGTGATGGGCATGCAGGGAAAACGCACGGCACCTCAAGCTACAGGAGTTAGCATGTTAGAAGGCACTGTGGAGGGACCTGGAATGCCAAAGGCGATCGGCTTTTTCGCCAAGGGTTTATCCAATGGTGTGAAGTTGTACGAGAAAACCTTATTCAAACTTTTCGCCAACCGGCAAATGCGGAAGAATATTGACCTCAAATATGAAGCGCATGGTAAAAAGCACATCATGATGGAGTCCAATCATGGTAAATTGCTGGGCACTTATAAGGTGAAGAAATTTTTCATTCCGGATTTCATTGATCCTTTTGTACATCGCATTAAAGTGGTGGATCGCAAGGGACTTGCCCGAAGAACCCCGTGGATGCCCAATATCGTACCCATTCAAATTGTTAGCATAGGCAGTTTGGCCATTGTTGCTCTGCCCTGTGAGGTCACTACCATAGCTGGTAAGCGATTAAGAGAGGGTATTCAAAAGGTGCTGAAACACAAAGGTATTGATAAGGTAATGATCGGTGCTTACAGCAATGGCTATTGCGGCTACACCACCACGCCTGAAGAATACGATAAGCAACGCTATGAAGGCAGCCATACCCTATATGGAAAATGGACTTTACCCGCCTATCAAACCAAATTCAAGAAATTGTGCATTGAGATGCTCAAGCCCGAGCAGGATCGTACTTTAGATAAGGATACACAACCCGTCATCTTTGCTCCTGAAGAGATCTGGTACGGCGAAGGAGTTAAGTTTTAAGGAAACAGATCGAATGACGGTCTCTGCGAGGGATAGTAGTGGTTATGAAGCCACTGAATGCGCCCTGTTTGGCGGCGTAGCGGGGCTGATCAGAGGAAGACACCGCT
>JAHDGT010000461.1 GCA_020631675.1 Bacteroidota bacterium | reverse complement strand
ATGTACAGCAAACCCGTATTGTGAAATCAATTTCGCAATATGGGTTTTTGTGTTTGCGGCATGGAAGTTTAACCAACAAACAACACCCCCAACCCCTGCGAACATTTTTTCTCTACCAAACGTTTGGTATATTTGTTGGGCGGTGCAACGACAGCACAACATTTCCATTACAGTCCCCCCCAGTAGAGACGTTATAATATAACGTCTAATCCCACGATTCAGCCTCAGCGAGTAATGCCATTCAAAGCACAGATCTCGCCGATCCCGCGCAAGGGATAGGAGTGGTACTAAATGGGATAGATGGGGTGTGAGTGCCTGCTTGGCGGGGGCGGCCCAGAGGTAGCCACCGCCAAGTAGAGCAACGAACCCCCAGATAGCCCATTTTGTAGGAACGGATAGCCCGGTGGACGCAGTAAAAAGGGGGGATCCGTAGAGACGTTATATCATAACGTCTTTCGTGCCGCACCAACAATCTAATGTACGGTAGCACATACCCCCCCTTTTTATTGCGGGCATGCGCCATACAAAATACCCGGATCAAGCATTTACAGAGCAAGTAAAATGGTTTCGGTATCGTGTAGAAACATTTTTTAGGAAATGGGATTAGGTGTAGGAAGGGTCAAGAGCAGGGGAAGGCGCAGGCAAGCAGCACCGCTACAAGTTGGAAAGAGACAGTAGACAACAACATAATACATACATACAACCAATTTCATTCATGCAAGCAACAATGAAACAAGCTAATAGCGCGGTGATGGCCGCGGATCAACGCAAGATCGGCAAAGTGGCCGTGCTGGGATCCGGGGTGATGGGATCGCGTATAGCCTGCCACTTCGCCAACATCGGTTTGGAGGTGGTGCTTTTGGACATCGTTCCTTTCAGCCTCAATGAGAAAGAGGAGAAGAAGGGGCTGACTTTGGAACATCCGGCGGTGCGTAACCGCTTGGTGAACGATGCCTTGACATTCGCTTTGAAATCGAAGCCTTCTCCGATCTATGACAAGGACTACGCGTCGCGCATTACCACGGGTAATTTCGATGACAACTTGGGTCTGATCGCGGATTGTGACTGGATCATCGAGGCGGTGATCGAGCGTTTGGACATTAAGCAGAGCGTTTTCGAGAAGGTGGAGCAGCACCGCAAGCCGGGTACGCTGATCAGCTCGAACACCTCGGGTATTCCGATCCATATGTTGATCGAGGGGCGTTCTGATGATTTCAAGAAGCACTTCTGCGGTACGCACTTCTTTAACCCGCCGCGCTACCTCAAATTATTGGAGGTGATCCCTACGCCGGAGACCGATCCTGCGGTGACGGATTTCTTCATGCACTATGGGGATCTGTACTTGGGTAAGACCACTGTTTTGGCGAAAGATACGCCTGCCTTCATCGCGAACCGTGTGGGGGTATTCAGCATACAGGCGGTGATGCATGTGATGCGTGAAATGGGCATGACACCCAAGCAGGTGGATGCCTTGACGGGACCGATCGCTGGTCGTGCGAAATCGGCTACCTTCCGTACGACGGATGTAGTGGGTCTGGACACCATGATCAAAGTGGCGAAAGGCGTTTACGACAACTGTCCGGACGACGAAGCCCGCGACATTTTCTTGATTCCGGACTTCGTGAAGAAGATGGAAGAGAACAAATGGTTGGGGGATAAAACGCGCCAGGGTTTCTACAAAAAGACGAAGGACGAGAATGGCAAACGCCAGATCTTAGCCTTGAACTTGGACACCTTTGAGTATGAGCCAAGTGAGAAGCCACGTTTCGCCAGCATTGCGGCGGCCAAGCCGATCGACGATCTGAAGGAGCGTTTGAAAGTGCTACACGGCACGGGCGACAAAGGCAGTGAGTTTTTGAATAAAGTGGCTTTCCACCTGTTCCGCTACGCCAGCAACCGCGTTCCTGAGATCGCGGATGAGATCTACAAGCTAGATGATGCGATGCGTACGGGTTTTGGTTGGGAATTAGGCCCGTTTGAATATTGGGATGTACTGGGTGCTGGCAAGATGGTCGCAACGATGGAAGCGGCTGGTTTCGAGCCTGCGGCTTGGGTGAAAGAGATGTTAGCGGCCGGCAATGAAAGCTTCTACAAAGTGGAGGCGGGCGAGCGCAAGGTCTACGATTTAGCGACTAAGAGCTACATCAGTATTCCAGGTGCCGATGCCTTCATCGTACTGGATAATCTACGTGATCAAAAGCCAGTTTGGAAGAACAGCGGTACTACATTACATGATATTGGTGATGGCGTATTGTGCTTGGAGTTCCACACGAAGATGAACGCGATCGGTAGCGAGGTTTTAGAGGGTATCTCTACGGCCATCAACATCGCTGAATCGCAAGGCTGGAAAGGTTTGGTCTTGGGTAATGACGCACCGAACTTCTCTGCGGGTGCCAACTTGGGCATGATTTTCATGCTGGCCATTGAACAAGAATATGATGAGCTGGATTTCGCGATCCGCGCTTTCCAAAACACGGTAGCGAAGATTCGTTTCAGCTCTATTCCGGTTGTAGCAGCACCTCATGGCATGACCTTAGGTGGTGGTTGTGAGATCGTGATGCACTCGGATCGTGCGGTGGCTTCTGCTGAAACCTATATTGGTTTGGTAGAGATGGGTGCTGGTGTGATCCCTGGTGGTGGCGGTACGAAAGAGTTCGCCCTACGTGCTTCTGACGCTTACTATAATGGTGATGTTCAGATCCCTCGCCTACAAGAATACTTAATGCACATTGCTACGGCTAAAGTGGCTACTTCGGCTACAGAGGCTTTCAATATGGGCATCTTGCGCAAGGGTATTGATACCATCAGCGTGAATGGGGATCGTGCGATCGCCAAAGCGAAAGAAACGGTATTGGAACTGGCGGCTGCGGGCTATACTGCGCCTAAGCCTCGCACGGATGTGCATGTATTAGGTCGTGCGGCTTTAGGTACTTTCTTAAGTGGTGTTTGGGGTTTACAAGTGGCTGGCTACGCGACTGAGCATGATGCGTTCATCGCTCAAAAGGTAGCACACGTACTTTGTGGTGGCGACTTGAGCTACCCACAAAAAGTGACGGAGCAGTACTTACTTGACTTAGAAAGGGAAGCTTTCTTGCAATGCTGTACAACGCAGAAGTCGTTACAGCGTATGGAGAGCATCTTGAAGCGTGGTAAGCCTTTGCGTAACTAAAGCGAAGCTTTAGCTCAGACTCGAGACATGAGACTCGAGACATGAGAAGGACTGTTCGGTGAATCAAAATTGTTTATTCGGATGCACAATCCCCGTGAGTTGAAAGTCTGGCAAAAAGCAAGAGTATTTGCTTCTCGCATCTACATTTTGACAGACAGATTACCAGTGGATGAACGTTTTGGTTTGACTTCCCAAATGCGAAGAGCTGCGATTTCTATCCCTTCGAATATTGCCGAAGGGTGTGGAAGAGGTTCTGATAAGGATTTCAAAAGATTCTTAGAAATAGCCATGGCTTCCGCCTACGAAATAGAAACACAGCTACTATTGTCACAAGATCTAAAACTTTTAGAAGAAGAAATGGTCAGAGACGAAATCGTAAAAGTT
>JAHDGT010000460.1 GCA_020631675.1 Bacteroidota bacterium | reverse complement strand
TCATACTTATACTCATGCGTATTATGTAAGTCTCTAAGCTGTTTTATCCTTTGCTCGTAAGCGTATCGGTCTCCTGTTTCCAATAAAGCGATTTCCGCCTCTTCAAAGAGTTGTGCGAAATATTCTTTGCTCATTATAGTCATAGGTAGCTCTTTTAGGTTCGGTAAATTATTGAATATGTATAACCATTCATCCAGTAAACTTTCTAAATCGACTTCATTTTCATTAAACTTATCTAACTCAATATAGGTGATTTTGAGCACTACCGAAAAAGGATTGACCTTTTTCATTTTAGTCATTTCGGGTCAAAAAGGCGTTAAGAAATCCAGACTTGTTTGAGCCTGACGCAGTCGGCGAGTCTCTGGATTTTAGCTTTTTTGGCACTAAATGGCGTTAAGAAATGAAAGCAGTCTTGATTTTTGCTTCTTTGCATCAAGGCAAAGAAGAGTAGATTTCACATTTGAGTTCAGGCTCTTTTAGCATTTAGTGTTAAGTTAGTAAGTGCTTGGACAGAAAAACATCTAATGATAGGATTTGTAACTCCCTCCATTTTCCCGATTCATCGTACATTATTTCTGAAAATCTTCCACTGATCAATCGTATCTTTGCACCACTTGAGTGATACACTCAAGAATTATGATGTAAGGGGTGCCCAAGCAACCGCCTATTTTGGCGAATAGATTAATCAACGGGCTGAGATCATACCCTTAGAACCTGAATGCGGTTAGTACCGACGAAGGGATACATCGACTAAGGCTATGATTATGATATGCGTGCTTTTATTCCATTGAAGTACGTCGGTCAGTCAGTCAATCAATCAGTTAAAGTGAATATCCCTCAGACATGTTTTCGTATTCACTGACTATATGATCATTCTTTCTTAGAATGACCCTGCCTATTTGATGCTCTTCTTTTGTTTATGGTGAAATCGGTTTTCAGGTGTATCTCGCTACACTGTATACACAAACACCTATTAACTATACCATGAAGAGATTTTCTTTACTCACTTTTTCATTACTCCTATTGCTTACAGGTCTAAGCAGTAATACCACCTTCGCACAAGGAAGCTTGAGCGGAAGGGTTTTTTACCTCTTACAAGAAGACGAGTCCACTCAGTACCTGATCGAGCAAGCCAATGTGCGCTTACTCAACACCCCCTACGGAACAGTAACCGATAATGTTGGAAATTACCGATTAGACAATATCCCCGCAGGCGACTATCTCATGGAGGTCAGCTACGTCGGTTATGAGAAAGCGGAAATACCCGTAACCATAATAGACGCCGATAAAGAAGTCAACGTCAAAATGACTCGCCTATCTTTATTGTTAGATGATGTGATCGTAAGAAGTACCCGCTCCAACATCAATACCGCTACCACCTACAGCAGCATGAACAGAGAAGAGCTATCTGAACTCAATCAAGGACAGGATATGCCTTTCTTAATGCGCTTTCAGCCCGGTGTGGTCGTTACCAGCGACGCGGGCGCGGGCGTAGGCTATACGGGCATTCGCGTTCGTGGTAGTGACGCTACCCGTGTCAATGTGACCATCAACGGAGTACCTTTGAATGATGCCGAATCGCACGGTACCTTCTGGGTCGATCTACCCGATTTCGCCAGTTCTGTAGAGAACCTGCAAATCCAGCGAGGGGTAGGTACATCCACCAATGGGGCAGGAGCCTTCGGTGCCAGCGTGAACGTACAAACACAAGGAATGCGTGCCGATGCTTATGGCGAGATCATTGCCAACTATGGCTCTTTTAATACTTGGCGCACCACGGCTGGTTTCGGTACAGGCTTATTAAATTCTCGTTGGACATTAGACGGCCGAGTGAGTCAGATCCAGAGTGATGGCTATGTTGATCGTGCTTCAAGTGATTTACGCTCAATCTTCCTAAGTGCGGCTTATTATGGCAAAAAAGACCTACTGCGTTTTAACATCATCAGCGGTAAAGAACGCACCTACCAATCTTGGAACGGTTTGCCAGAAGAACTGCTTGAAACAGACCGTACCTACAACGCCTACACCTATGAAAACCAAGTAGACGACTACCGCCAAGATCACTACCAATTACACTATGCACGCTCTTTGAGTAATGCATTCTCTCTCACTTCCGCCTTATACTACACACATGGTGAGGGCTTCTACGAATCTTATCGTGCGGGGCGTGATATGGTCGACTATGGCTTGACCAACACCAGCCTTTTCAACGAAGATGGCAGCTTGATAGAAACAACAGATTTGATCGACCGCAAATGGTTGGACAATGATCTGATCGGTGCGAACCTCAGTCTGAACTACCAACGCTCAAAAGTGAACACTACTTTAGGCGGAGGTTACAATAGATATATCGGTGATCATTTCGGTGAAGTGATCTGGGCGCAATTCATGCCAGAGAACAATACAGGACAACGCTACTACGACAATACAGGTGATAAAAGCGACTTCAATATTTTCTCGAAAACGACCTATCGTCCAGTTGATAAATTCACCGCTTTTTTAGACTTACAGTACAGAGGCATCAATTATAACATCAATGGTTTAGTAGAAGATTATGGCGATCTGAACAGAGAGTACAACTACAACTTCTTCAACCCTAAAATTGGTCTTACTTACAATTTAACTCAATTCGAGCATCTATATGCCTCTTTTGCCATTGCGAACCGCGAGCCAACACGTTCTAACCTACTGGATAATATAGAAGAACCACGTCCAGAGCGGTTGGGCGACCTAGAACTAGGCTACCGTAGAACAGCCAACGCTTACTTCTTCGGTGCTAATTTCTACTACATGCAGTATAAAGACCAATTGGTACTTACGGGCAACCTGAATGATGTAGGTGCGCCCGTACAGCAAAATGTAGACAATAGCTATCGCACGGGTATCGAGCTAGACACAAGAATCCGTATCGCCCCTAAGTGGGACTGGGCTTTGAATGCCGCGTTCAGCATCAATAAGATCGAACAGTTCGAGCAAAATACCGCACTCTACAGTGACGATACGAACTGGGAGTACCTCGGAGACACCACCATCGTTTTCAATGATGTCGATATTTCATTCTCCCCAACTACAGTAGCCTCTTCGATCTTATCTTACCGCCCGCTTAAAGGCTTAGAATTAGCCTTAATGAGCAAGTACGTGAGCGCCCAATACTTAGATAATACAGGCAATGAAAACCGCCGCTTAGATGGCTACTTCGCCCAAGACGCTCGCCTGTCTTATACTTTCAGCACAAAAACCGTAAAAGAAATAGGCATCAATCTACTATTCAATAACATCACTAATAACCTTTACGAAAGCAATGGTTGGACCTACTTCATTTTATTCCAAGACGAAGCCGGCTCAGGCTATGCACCCACCAATTACAACCACTATTATCCCCAAGCAGGTTTTAATATGATGGGAGGCATCACGCTGAAGTTCTAAGATAATATTTTCAGGGCGCGACCCTACGTAAAAATGCGGTATTCAGCTTGTGTAACCACAGCTGAATACCGCATTTTTACTTGGGGTCGGGCTATCCGTTGCAATTCGGGTGCTGTTCGCTGCTTCGC
>JAHDGT010000459.1 GCA_020631675.1 Bacteroidota bacterium | reverse complement strand
GACTGCTCCAAATGCGGCATAAAATAAAAAAAGCGACGAACCAAGGTTCGTCGCTCCTTTAGGAAACTTGAAGTAGTGGATATGTTTTATTCCTTAAGCCTTCGCCACTTCCTCTTCATTAGAACTGCCTTGCTGGTTCATTACCATCGTTTGATGGCGGATAGACTCATTGTGGATCGCATTGTACATCGCCTTGGTAAAAGCAGGACTTAATCCTTGCGCTTCACCAGCAGCCGTGCGTTTCTCAATGATCTCTTCCCAACGAGAGGGTTGTAAGATCTTAATGCCATTTTGCTTCTTCACCCTACCGATCTCTTCAGCCACTAACATGCGCTTCGCCAAAGTACTCACCACCTCTTGGTCGATCTGATCGATTTCTTCACGAAGGTTCTCCAAGGTGTGTTGCAACATCGCATCCGTTACCTTAGGATCACGAAGTACCAAGCTGTCAATGATCTCTTTGAAATGATCAGGCGTAACCTGCTGTTTCGCATCACTCAAAGCCTTGCTCGGCTGGATGTGACTCTCTAACATGATACCATCGAAATTCAAATCCAAAGCCTTTTGAGATACCTCTTGAAGTATATCTCTACGTCCGCAAATGTGACTAGGGTCACAGAAGACAGGCAAATTCGGCACACGGCGCATCAGCTCTATCGGAATCTCCCATTGCGGTTTATTGCGGTACTTCGCTTCTCCATAAAAAGAAAAGCCTCTGTGTAAAGCCGCCAATTTATTGATGCCCGCATTATTCAAACGCTCTAAAGCACCGATCCACAAAGCCAGATCCGGATTGATCGGGTTCTTCACGATCACAGGAATATCCACCCCCTGTAAAGCATCCGCTATCTCTTGAACCGCGAAAGGGTTCACCGTAGTACGTGCACCGATCCATAAAATATCAATGCCCATTCTCAAAGACTCGTACACATGCTTCACATTGGCCACCTCCACACAAACCGGCAAGCCCGTTTCTTTACCCGCTTGCTTTAGCCATTTCAAACCAATGCTGCCAATACCCTCAAAGCTATTCGGGCGGGTTCTGGGCTTCCAGATTCCTGCTCTTAGGATCTGTACATGACCTGTAGCCGCCAATTGGGTACAGGTTTCCATCACCTGCTCCTCACTCTCGGCACTACAAGGACCCGATATGATCACCGGGCGTTTTAGTTTAATATCTCCTTCCTCTAAAGGCGATAGGTTCAATTGAATTTTCATAATGAGTGTATATTAGTGTTGTTTCTTTTCTAGTAAATCTATTTTCAACGCCCCACCTTGACCCCTTTGTCCGTAGGCGCGTTCGCTTCTGGTCGATCCAAAATCTTTCTGATCGCGTTCGCCTCTTCCATACGAGCTGATAAAGCCGCATAATCGCCTTTGTCGATCAGCTCCCGCCACTCTTGCATCTTTTGAATGTAAGTATCCATCACTGCCAGAACATGCTCCGCGTTCTGATCAAAAATCTGTGCCCACATGGTCGGAGAACTCTTCGCCAAACGCACCGTAGAGCTAAAACCACCACTCGCCAGATCAAAAATGGCCCCATCATTCTGCTCTTTTTCCAAGACCGTATTCGCTAACACAAAAGAGCTAATGTGTGATATATGCGATACATAAGCCGCATGCTGATCGTGCTTATCGGCATCCATATGAATGACCCGCATACCCAGACAACGCAAGGCTTTGGTCACCAATTTAAGGGATGCCTCCGATGAGCGTTCCACCTCACATAATATCGCCACTTTACTTTCAAACAAGCCCTCTACAGCCGCATAAGGTCCGCTATGCTCCGTACCCGCCATTGGGTGAGCTGCTACGAATTGCGCCCTTTTTGGATGCGCTTTCAACACCTCGACCACAGCTCTTTTCGTAGAACCCATGTCCACAACCGTAGTGTGTTCACTACAATAATCCATGATCTTAGGCAAGATCCGAATCGACTCATTCACGGGTATCGCTAACACCACCAGATCCGCCGCATAAACCGCCGATTGTAGATCCTTGATGTCATCCACGAAACCCAGTGCTAAAGCCTGCTGCTCATGTTGTACAGATTGATCCACACCAATAATGTGATCGGCAAAAGCCCGTCGCTTTAAATCATAAGCCACAGAGCCACCAATAAGTCCTAAACCAATGATCGTGATCGTCATATCTTTTGCTGTTGAATTTTATTATTAACCAGGGCGCATGCCCGCCTGCGGCAGGTCACCGGGCTATCCATTCCAATTCGCAGGCTGTCTGCTGCTTCGCTGGCAGGGCTAAAAATGGCTACCTCTGGGCCGCCTTTTTAGCCCGCCGCTCAGGGCGCATCCAGCCTACTCATTTCCACTCCTATCCCTTGCGCGGGTAATTCGCTAACAAAGTCGCACAAACGCATATGCGCTTCTCTGAGCTGATCACAAGAGCTACATAAAGACACCCGTAAAGCCCGTTCTCCGTTCTTGCCGAATATCCCTCCGGGAGTAATGAAAACGCCTGTCTTTTCCAAGAGTTCGTCCGCCCAGTCAAAGGTGTTGCTCACATTTTCAGGAGCCATGCCCCAAACGAACATCCCCACCTGTCCGGGTCTCAACTCACAGCCCAAACCCTCTAAAAGCTTTATCGCTAAATCTTTGCGTCGAGCATAGATCTCATTATTCGCTTTATGCCAGCTCGCATCCACATTCAGGGCCGCCTTCCCTCCTATTTGCAAGGCAGCGAACATACCTGAATCAATATTCGACTTCACTTTCAAGGCCGCTTTTATATAAGGTGCTGCTCCAACTAACATACCCAAACGCCAGCCTGCCATATGATGAGACTTACTCAAGGAGTTCAATTCCATGGACACCTCTTTAGCTCCTTCAATTTCCAGTATGCTTCTTGGCTCATCGTTTAAAACAAAACTGTACGGATTATCATTGACTACTAAGATCTGATGCGCTTTAGCAAACTCAACTAAAGCCTTGAAACAGTCCATATCGGCATTTCTGCCCGTAGGCATGTGGGGGTAATTCACCCACATGATCTTTACTTTAGACAAGTCTTGCTCCGCCAACTTCTCTAAATCAGGTAGATAGTCGTTTTCAGCAGTCAGATCGTATTTCCTTACCCCTACGCCTATCAATCCGGCTATAGCAGAATAGCTTGGGTATCCAGGATCCGGAACCAGCACCTCATCACCAGCATCACAAAAAGCCATAGTTAAATGAAATATACCTTCTTTACTGCCCATTAATGGTAGTACTTCTGTCCTAGCATTCAGCTCAACAGCATATATCTCCTCATACCATTTAGCGATCGCCGTACGCCATTCCGGTCTACCCGCGTAGCCTTGGTAGGCATGCATATCCGATCGCTTTGCTGTTTCGATCAAAGCATCTACGGCTTGATCCGGTGGTGGAAGATCCGGACTCCCGATTCCTAAATTGAGAATCGATCTTCCTTCGGCTCGCATTTCCGCGATCTGGCGCAACTTCTTTGAGAAGTAGTACTCCTTTACTTGTTCTAGTCTTTTGGCTATGGGTATCATCGTATCTATTTCTTAAATCGTTCTCACTTTGATGCCTTCATGGTATTCTCCAAGCACCTT
>JAHDGT010000012.1 GCA_020631675.1 Bacteroidota bacterium | reverse complement strand
TACGCCTGCCAAACAGCAGCAGGCAGGGGCTGAATTTTAACGGATAGCCCGGTACCCTGCCGCAGGCGGGTATGCGCCCAAATGAATTAAAAAGCTCTTGAATAAAGTGGCATATATTTTGACTTGAAATAGTCGAGTTTTGTCATGAATGTATCATCAAGAGGTGTCGAGTACGTTTTTTAGGTGAATGATATTGACTATTTTGTACAAAATCTCCCCTTTTATAAGCTTTTCAAGATGAGATCGTCCGTTTTATTAGTTGTGATCGCTTCGATTGTTTCTGTGAGTGTATGTGAATTATATCACAGAAGCTTCCCGCATCAGAAAGTGGTTTTCACCCATGTTAAGGATGCTAATTCTAGCAGGAACAAAAGTGTTCGTTGGAATGCCTATGAGCAATTGTCGGCACCAGATGCTTTTGTGAATGCTGCTGAAGTATCTTCTCAGGCAGTGGTTCATATTGAAACACAGGCAAGATCCAGTGGAGGTTCTTATGATGGCTTTGGCTATGGGGATCCCTATAGAAGCAATAAGGAGCCAAGAGGTTCTGGTGTGGTGATCAGTCAAGATGGGTACATAGTGACCAATAGTCATGTGGTACAAGGCGAAGGGGATATTGAAGTGAAGTTACACGATGGCAGGTCTTATGTGGTGAAGCGCGATAATGTGAAGCTGGATACGGATACGGATTTAGCTCTTTTAAAGATCAATGCGAAGGAGTTGCCCACTTTGAAGATCGGTGACTCTAATGATGTGAAAGTAGGCGAGTGGGTTTTAGCGGTAGGTAATCCTTTCAATTTATCTTCTACGGTTACCGCGGGTATTGTTAGTGCGAAAGGAAGGGATCTGGGCATGTTACAAGGAGAGCACCCTATAGAATCATTTATACAAACAGATGCGGCTGTGAACCCGGGTAATAGTGGAGGAGCTTTGGTGAATACCAATGGAGAGTTGATCGGTATCAATACGGCCATTGCAACCAGATCGGGTACATTTTCTGGATACTCTTTCGCTATTCCGATCAATATTGCCAGTAAAGTGATCAACGACCTGAAAGAGAAAGGAGTAGTTGATCGCGGTTTTATCGGTGCGAACATTTCTGATGTGGACGCTCGCATAAAAATGGAGATGGGCTTGCCGGATATGACGGGCGTGCACATTGATTATACCTTCCCGAATGGTGCTTCTGACAAAGCGGGTTTGAAGAAAGGAGATGTGATCATTGAGCTACACGGACTTGAGGTGAACAGCATACCCCAACTGGATGAGCGTTTGTTTGAATTCAGTCCGGGAGACAAGATCAATGTGACTTACATAAGAGGAGGGAAGCAATTTCATACGGAAATGACGGTATTGAACTCTAGTGGCGATTCTGGCCCGACCATGTCTATGGAACAGGAATTGTTGGAAAAGTTAGGTGCCGAATTTGAAGAACTGACCTACAGTGAACTGGACCAGTTAGGCTTGAGAAACGGGGTGCGTGTGAAAAGTGTACGCAAAGGGTCGCCCATGAGTAGAACTTCGTCTATAAGGGCAGGCTACATCATTAAAAAAGCAAATAATAGAGCAATCAAAAAGGTACGTGACTTTTATGATGAGTTACTGAATACCTCAAGTGGAGAGGGAATCATGTTGGAAGGAGTTTATCCTGATCAACGTACGCCGATCTTCCATGCTTTCAGTTTACCGAAAGCGGAGGATTAAATAAAGCATTAAATAAGCGCTGTTTGAAAACTATTTTGTGTGTAGCATGTTAGGCAATGGTATTGAGAACATCAACTATTGTCTATCCTACTGATGCAGAATAAAAATATTTTAATCATCGGTGCCAGCTCTGGTATCGGACTAGCTATTGCCCAGCAGTTACATCATGAAGGGGCTACTGTCATTTGCGCTCAAAGGCGTATATCTCCTGAATTAGAAGCATTAGGCATAACACAACATGAGCTGGATGTAAGCAATGCTGATTTTTCTACCCATTTCATTCCGGATGTCTTACATGGCTTGGTCTATTGTCCAGGAACCATCCAGTTAAAAGCATTTCATCGCATTCCTATTCAAGATTTTGAAACAGCCTATCAGGTCAATGTACTTGGAGCTGTGAAAGTCTTACAAGCTGCTTTTAGACCGCTTAAAAAGAGCAAAGGCGCAAGCGTGGTGCTGTTCAGTACCGTAGCGTCTAGCTTGGGCATGGGCTTTCACACCGCCGTTGCGACAGCGAAGAGTGCTGTAGAGGGCTTAGGTAAATCTTTGGCGGCAGAATGGGCGATGAGTAAGGTACGTGTGAATGTGATCGCTCCTTCATTAACCGACACCCCACTGGCGGAACAAGCCAATCTTTTAGCGACGGATGACAAGAGAGCTGCCGCGGCAAAGCGACACCCTTTGGGTAGAATTGGTAGTACTGCGGATATGGCGGCCATGAGTCGTTTTTTGCTCAGTGATGACAGCAGTTGGATGACTGGTCAAGTATTGCGTGTGGATGGAGGATTATCTAGTGTGAAAGCTTAAATTCGTGTATTGAAATGAAGTTGACTCGTTCTGATATTGATGGCTTAAACAAACGTTATCGTGCACATTTGATCAATAGCTTGAGTGGTTTTAAAAGTGCGACTCTGATCGGCACGAGAAGCAAAGATGGATGTGACAATTTGGGGGTGTTTAACTCCATTGTTCACATCGGAGCCAATCCGCCTTTATTGGGTTTCATTATGCGCCCGCATACCGTAGAGCGGCACACACTGGAGAATATATTGAATACTGGGTATTTCACTTTCAATCACATTACTGCAGGTATCTACAAGCAGGCACACTGGTCATCTGCTAAGTTCGATCGTGCTGTATCCGAGTTCGAGGCGGTGGGGCTAAGTACAGCTTTTTCTGATGTTCATGATGCACCCTATGTGGAAGAGTCAAGCGTGAAGATCGGTTTGCGTTTTAAGCAGCAGATACCCATATCTTTGAATCAAACCAGTTTGATCATAGGTGAGGTCATAGAGATCGATATTCCTGAAATTGCTCTTTCGGATGATGGTTACCTGAATCTGGATCAAGCAGGCACATTGGCCATTGGTGCTTTAGATGGTTATTATAAAAGCACTAAAATTGCCCGACTAGCTTATGCGCGTACAGAAGAGTTGCCTAAGGAAATAGATGGAAACTAAATTAAATTCTTTGCTTAGGTTAAGCTATTTAAATGGCTGATTATCAAAATAAAAAAGGGCATTGACTTAAATTAAAAGTCAATGCCCTTTTTTATTTGATGCTTGCTTCGCTTGTTGAGCTATAAACTCCAATCCTCTTTCCAAGTGTCAATGAATTCAAGGGAGATTTTAATCGGACTCACTCTTCTTTCTATATTATTAGACTTTGCGAAAACGGAAGAGATTCCCAGACGCATTCTCCTTCGAGCACTTAACTTGAACACCCTTTCCAAACCAACAAAGAACTCTGTGTGATTGAAGTTGTCCTCATTCGCCCACATAAAGCCTGCTCCACCGAAAACACTGATTCTGCTCTTTTTCAATAAGGGAATGTTATTGATCAGTGCTCCATTGAAGTGATGTACATAGTGTAATTCCACAAAAAGGTCTGTCGTACCTATTGCCGTACCCAATGCTTGGAATGAGTTGACGGGGTCATTATAGAAATAAACATCCGATTTGTTGAATCTTCTTAAGTCGATATTTTCAAACAGATAGGTCTCGGTACTATCCATTTTATGGGTATTGAAGTATTGCCCGATTTTGAACTTGTACTTAGAGTTACCAAAGGTTCCCATTACAACATCTTGTTCTATGGCTCCTTCTAAGAAGTCAAAATTAATTTTACTATTGAATGGGCCGCCATACCAGCCTTTTTGATAGAACAGGCTGAAGGTAGGGTATTTGCTACCTAAAATAACCTTGCGGTTCGGCTCGGTCATATATCGTTGTTTGGGCGTATAAGACAGTTTGAAGTCCGTGAATACCACATTGTAATCGTCGAAACTCAGGGGTTCTTTTTTTATATTATCTTCATCTGGATTCCCACCATCTTCACTACTGCTCTCACGTTTGGTGACCCAGTTCAAGACTGAGTCAAAAACGTCACTAATAACCGATTCATGTTGATAGTTTTCTAATGAACGGCGCATATTCAATTCGGCATAACTCTCAAAAAACAAGCCATTAACAATCTCAAAGCGATGTCCCAGTTTTACTCGATCGCGAATATAATATCCAGTAGATTGCAGCATGTCTCGCACGTTTCCTCTTGGATTAAGCGCACTTAGAAAACGGCCTGTATACAAGCGAATAGAAGAATGCCGATAAGGGTTGTATCGATAGGTGAAATTCAAAAAGCCCATGGGGTCTTTATTCAAAAAGCCATAGGTTAATTGCGCACTGGTACGAATCATCGTACCATTTTCCCAACGTTTGAAGTAAGCACCATATGGACCCATTCTGAAACCACCAGCAACTCTGGCATTCAATAAACCAGGTATAGGAAGTGTATATAGTTGTTGTTTTGTTTTATAGTCTCTAAAAGCAGGGCCATCATAGAGTAATTCTGCTAAGGTGACCTTGTTGTAAGCCCGCTGAACCGAGTCTTTATAGGCAGGGCTGTTTTTGACCACATCTATAGAATCGTGAAGACTAACGATTTCTTGCTCTGATTCACTAAGCTGTTCCGGGCGTTCTTGATTCCAGAAAGTAGAATCTCTTTTATAGGTTTCTTTAGTAGCAACGGACAATTCATTGCCAAAGAACTTTTCCGGGAAATTGTAATTAGGCTCGTACTCAGAGAAATTTAAAGTCGTGCTCCCTTTAAAAGCACTTTTCTTGTCTTTGGTCTCATAGTCGAATCGAGTACGCTCCAAAACCCAAAT
Organism: Bacteroidota bacterium; assembly: GCA_020631675.1. Taxonomy (GTDB): domain Bacteria; phylum Bacteroidota; class Bacteroidia; order Chitinophagales; family UBA2359; genus JAHDGT01. The sequence goes on along the minus strand of JAHDGT010000012.1, from coordinate 17,117 downwards.
ACTATCTTCAATTAACTGGTATGTAACGTCAATTTTAAACTTGTCCGAGAATCTCAGATTACTTTTTGGTAAGTCTAAAGCGATTCTATTGATGCTGTGGTTCTCTTCATTGATGTAAATGATGCCGTTAGCGGTCGCATTACCCGTTTTCCTCGGCCAGAACTTGATTTTGTAAACAATGCCTCCATCTTCCACCAAAGTCTCTAAGAGCTTGAATTTATAAGATAGAATGGCAGTGCGGGCAATAGGAGAGATGAGTGGCATTTGCCCCACTCTTCCCAGATTGACCATGTTGTCATAGAAGTCGAAATCCAACTCACTGTATCGGGGTATGAATAAGCCACGATCGCTACCGTATTTTTTATGCCCTAACTTTTCTTCTTTTATATCATTCGGATACTGATAATTCAAGCGAGTGCGCATCTCCACCATATTGACTTTGGAGAGTTTTTCCATCAACTCTTTTTCCTTTTGCTTTTTAGCGTCTGCCGCATCAAATTCCGCTTCCGCATCAAAACCGTCCGTACTTACCCGATCATCATTGGTCTTGTCTTGTTTCTTTTTCTCTACCTCTTCAATGGCCTTCACATACATCTGCGCTCTGAAAGAGGGTAAAGAAGAGCGATTCTTCTTTTTATTCTCAATAGCCTTTTGAATGATCTCATAAGCAGGGTCTCGCTTGCGTACTTTGACCACGATTTCGTTCAGTTCAACATCATTGGTAGGTAATACCACATCTTTGATCCGCTTGGTATCAGTGATGAAAACAGTTACTGCTTGTGTTTCATAGCCAATAGCGGAAACAAGGATTTCGTACTCGCCGGGTATCTCGAACTGGTAATAATATTTACCATTCGCATCCGCAGTAGTTCCTGTGGATAGCTGGTTGATCCATATGTTAGCGAAAGGAATGCCTTCTTTATCCTCAGAAAGGATGTAGCCTTCAATAGATTGAGCAATTATATTAAATGTACCCAAAAATATGAAGCTAAAGGCAATGAACAAGCGAAGAAGAACTGCGCTTATTGGAGACGTATTAGTATTGTTCATGAATAGGAGAGTGGTCTATCAATACACCACAGAATAACGCATGAAAGAAAAAAAATGTTGCCTGTCAATCTACAGGTCCATTAAATAGGACGAATTAAAAGGGGGGAAGTTTACATTAACAATAAAAAACTTTAAACTACCTCTATACGATCAAGCCGTCTTTCATCACCAATTGTCGATCACTCATTTCAGCCAACTCTTTATTATGCGTTACGATCACGAAAGTCTGCTCATATTGTTTGCGCAACTCAAAAAATAATTCGTGTAATTCTTGCGAAGTATCACTATCCAAATTCCCGCTTGGCTCATCTGCGAGTACGACATCAGGTTGGTTGATCAAAGCTCTGGCGACAGCCACACGTTGTTGCTCTCCGCCTGATAATTGATTGGGTTTATGTGTCATTCTGTCTTTCAAACCCAAAAAAGTTAATAATTCTTTTGCTCTAGTTTGCGCCTCTTTTTCATTGGTGCCGTTTATATACGCAGGGATACAAACATTTTCAATAGCCGTGAATTCAGGTAATAAATGATGAAACTGAAAAACAAAACCGATATGCTTATTCCTGAAAGCCGATAGCTGTTTGTCATTCAATGCGTTGATCAAAGTATCAGCTATTTGCAGATCCCCACTATCAGAACGGTCAAGCGTTCCTAAGATGTGCAGCAGAGTGCTTTTACCAGCCCCGCTCGCTCCTACAATTGATACGATCTCACCTTTATTGATGTTCACATCAACACCTTTCAAAACAGCGAGTTCGCCGTAAGATTTTTTAATGTTCGTTGCTTGTATCATAATCAATTATCGGAAACGAATGGCTGTTATTGGTTTGATCCGAGTAACTAAGATAGACGGAATCATCAAGGCTAGTAAGCATACGCCCATCGTAGCTAAGTTCAATAAGACGATCGTGATCCAATTGAGCTTTATAGGGGCTACACTGATGTAGTAGGAGTCTTCAGGCAATCTAATGAACTCGAATGTTTGCTGTAGCCAACAAAGTCCAAGTCCTAAAGCATTACCTAAGAGCAAGCCAAGGCCAATAATAATAGCGGCATTGTATAAAAAGATCTTTCTTACCTGCCAATTATTAGCACCTAGGGCTTTCAAGATACCGATCATATTGGTGCGATCCAATATCAAAATCAATAATGCCGTGATCATATTAATGATGGCTATCATGGTCAGAAGCACTAAGATCACCCATTCGTTAATATCCTGAAGGGCAAGCCACTCGAAAACATTCGGATTGATCTCTTTCAAGTTTCTGGATAGGAGGTCATGGGGCACATAACGATAGTAAACATCCTCACTCATCTGATCCAGATCACGCACATCGTCTAAGAAGACCTCAAAGCCGCCTACTTCATCTTCTTCCCAATCATTCAGCTTTCTGATGTTTCTGATATCATACAAGGCATATACCTCATCGTACTCTTCTAAACCTGTATTGTAAATGCCCACTATTTCCGGTCGCCTTGCTCTAGGTGGCTTTTGTAGGAAGCGGATGGTCATTTTATCCCCCACTTTTAAACCCAAGCGATTGGCGGTGGTTCTAGAAATGAGTACTTCATTGGCCTTTTTCTCGCCCCCTAATTCCAATGCTCTACCATCAACAAGGTATTGCTCAAAGAAAGACCAATCGAAATTATGGTCTATTCCTTTTAGTACAATGCCTTCAAAATCGGTATCCGTGGTAACGATTCCGGGTTTGCGGGCGTAGACTTGTATGCGACTAATGCCTGTAACGGTATCCAAACTCGGATAAAAGTCTTGCTTGATATTAATAGGACTCAGATCTTCAAAAGAGCGATTGCCATCAAAGCTGCTGATCTGAATGTGCCCCATGAAGCCGAATAGCTTACGACTGACTTCTTCTTGGAAGCCACTCACTAAAGCATTGGTCACGATCATTACGCACATAGATAGTCCTACAGCCACAGCAGCGATCTTCAAAATGAAGCCGCTGAATGACTTTCCGGATCCGAATGCGATCCTACGTGCTATGAAACGAGTGATGTTCAAATCTAAATGCGTATTGATCGGCGAAAATACTACATTTACCGAAGTGGTTAGAAAAACACGACAGACAAATGAATAATCTCTATTTACAACCCATCGTTTTTTGTTTTCTATTATTGACCAGTATGTGTCAATCCGCACAAAACAGTCAGGAGGTGGAAACGACTAGAACGTCCAAGGAACGAATCGCTGTAGAAAGAACGAGCACCCAAAGCAATGAATTATCTGAGGAGGCTAAAAAAACGCTTGTTGAGAGAAGTGATGCGCAAGGCATCGCCAGTCCGAATACAGTGGTCGTAGGTGCTGCACAGTTCCATAGATACGAGTTATTGTTAAAGGGCAAAAATGTAGGAATGGTGGTTAATCAAACCTCTACGGTAGATGACCAGCACTTGGTGGATGTTTTGCTTCAGAGAGGGATAAGCGTAAAGAAAGTCTTCGCTCCGGAACATGGTTTTAGAGGCAAGGCAGATGCTGGGGAAAAGGTAGTAGATGGTAAAGATCCCAGAACAGGATTGCCTATCATATCATTGTATGGGAAGAATAAAAAGCCAAGTGTGGACCATCTTGCTGGTTTAGACATACTGGTGTTTGACATTCAAGACGTAGGTGCTCGTTTCTATACCTACATTTCTACCATGCACTATGTCATGGAAGCCTGTGCGGAGCAAGGACTTCCTGTGCTTGTTCTGGATCGCCCGAATCCGAATGGACATTATGTGGATGGGCCCATTAGAGAAGAAGCATTATCGTCATTTGTAGGTATGCACCCGATCCCGATCGTACATGGTATGACGGTTGCTGAATTAGCCCGTATGATCAATGGAGAAGGCTGGTTGAAAAATGGAGTAAGCTGTGATCTTCAAACTGTGAGCTGTGTCAATTACAATCGGCAAGACGAGTATGTATTGCCTGTGAAACCTTCACCGAATCTGCCTAATAATCTGTCGATTTACCTATATCCGTCATTGTGTTTGTTTGAAGGGACTACAGTAAGTGTTGGTAGGGGGACGGATAAACAATTCCAGATCATGGGTGCGCCCTTCTTAAAAGGTAAAATGCCCGATGAGTTCACCCCAGTACCGAAAGAAGGCGCAAAGTACCCAAAGCATCAGGATAAAGTTTGTTATGGCTTAGACCTAAGTAGTATAAGCCATGCGGATGTAAGAGCAAATGGATTTGATCTGGCCTATTTACTAAAAGCCTATGAGCTGTATCCAGACAAGTCGAAGTTTTTCAATGAGAATAACTTCTTTGATAAGTTGGCGGGAACATATAAGTTACGTGAGCAGATCAAAGCGGGTACGTCCTATAATGATATAAAAGCGAGTTGGGAGCCAGCACTCTCTGAGTTCAAGCAAAAGCGGGCGGCATATCTGCTGTACGACTGATCTTCGCACAAGGGATAGTAGTGGTATTAAGTGTGCTGCATGGCGAGTGAGTGCGCCTGTTGCGGGGGCGGCCCAGAGGTAGCCACCGCAACAGGCAGCAACGAACCGCCAGGCAGTGCGCTTAATAAGAACGGATAGCCCGGTACCCTGCCGCAGGCGGGTATGTGCCCAAATATCAGTACAATTTAGCCTGATTGTAGCCTAAGTTTCTGAGGTTGCCAAGCAAAACATTGATGTCTTGTCCGGGGTCAGGTTGTAAGGTGTAGCTGAAATAGCCATTGCCTTGTTCTTTTGCTTTGACCGAACCAACTTCACTTAGATTGGCGTGTGTCAGGGGATCCATGCTTTTGAAGCTGCCTAACCAAATTCTATTGTTTGCTTGAATGATATTAGCATTATTTGGCGCAGGTGATGGCGTGGAAAAAGTAATAGGAGCTGTTGCTGAGTTTTGCGCAGGCTCGTACTTTCTAACCAAATCAGCTTGATTGGTGTTCGTATTAACATTAGCATTTTCACTTAGCATTTGCCAGTCGCCAAAACCAGTACTCGTAGTTTTTTGTTGACTTTGTAGGGGCTGACCATTATAGGTGTAAGTACTGGCTTTAAGTGTTGGATTACTGGTAGCGGCAACCGTGTTTCTATTGCTCATTAACTCAGGTGCGTTATACTTCTTTTGAACCGGACAAGTTTTATTGACTTGACAATTCAGATTGTTGAAGTTTTCGTTTTCTGTGGCGAAAACCAGGTTTTCATCAGAGTAGTAGCCCGAGCGTTGAGCCAGCATGGTCATGATGGGGCGGATATTGCCATGATTTACGTGAATGATCTTTCCTTGGGGATCGATCAGATACGACATGGATAGATTTTTATCCAAGCCAAATGCCTTGGAAACTTGAGAATCAGCACCAAGCAGATCGGTATAGTTATGCTGCCAATTGATGTTGTTTTCAAGTGTGCCGGCACGCCAAGCATTATAGTCGCGATCTAGGGAGAAACTGAAAATCTCCAATCCATTACCATCCGGGAATTGGGTGTTGCCGAAAGTTTGTTTGACGGTATGGCAATTTGCGATCTGAGGAGCTGAACAAGGACACCAAGAAGACCAAAATTGCAACATGACATACTGCCCTTTAAGGTCGGAAAGTCGAATCTGCTTCTTATTGACATTGTCGTAAATGGTGATGTCTTGGACCATCTGACCAACTTGTTGCTGGGCAAGGGTATTTGAGGTGCTTGCACATAAAGTAAAGACCACAATCAAAAGGAATGTACTTAACGAGAGGGTTAAATTCTTCATGATCTAAGAGGTTGTCATTTAGTTCAAATAGAGAAAAATCGCAATTGACATGATCATCAATTGTAATTTATCAGATTCAAAGATATACAAATTGGTATAATTGTGCCATAACAGTACCTAAGCTTAGGTAGAAAAAAATTACTTCTAAATTTAGGTTTCAATACTTTAGCGTGAATCATAAACAAATAGCATACAGAAATTTAGGCTTGGCGGATTATCAGGCGACATGGGATTTGCAAGAAAGTTTGTTTTCCAGCACAGTAGCTAGGAAAATAGCCAATCGAAAGCTTAAAGATGGAGAAGAAAAGCAATTAACTGAAAATCATTTGCTGGTCTGTGGCCATCATCCGGTATTCACCCTTGGCAAAAGCGGGAAGTTGGATCATTTATTATTAAGTAAAGAGGCTTTAGCGAACAGAGGCATCCAATTCTTTAAGATAAATAGGGGAGGGGACATCACTTTTCACGGACCGGGGCAGATCGTTGGTTACCCTATTTTGGATTTAGCACACTTTAAAGAGGATATAGGCTGGTATATGCGTAGCTTGGAGGAGGTTGTGATCCGCACGATAGCTGAATACGGCTTAAAGGGGGAACGTTCACCCGGTGAAACGGGCGTATGGTTAGATGTTGGAACGCCACGTGCACGGAAAATATGCGCATTAGGGGTGCGTACAAGCAGATGGACGACCATGCACGGTTGGGCTTTCAATGTCAATACGAACTTGGATTATTTCAAGATGATCGTGCCTTGTGGGATCCAAGACAAAGGGGTGACCTCTTTACATACGGAATTAGGTGTTGAAGAAGTGGATAAGGAGGAGGTTTTATCCAAGCTGCTTCAACACTTCCAGGCTATTTTTGAGGCGGAGTTTATCTCTGCCCCCTGATTGATCAGCTACCCATGAGTGTGGAGATGATATCTCTTAGACTAAAGCCACTTACTTCCGCTAGAGCTGCTAAAAAGATAACCGCTGCTACGAATTTGATCCACAATTGGTCGTACCATTGGTCAGTACGAGCGTCTGCTCTAATGATGTCTCTTGTTAGGTCTTTTACGGTTTCATCTAAAATGGAACGCTTCCCTCTAGTTCCGCTGCTTATCAGAGCTTGTTGTTCTATTTCTTTGCGTTCTTCCTTTCTACTGCCTTCGCTGGAAATGCCGTTAAGCACTTGCTTGACATTGACTTTGCCTCTCAGCTCTCTTACTAAAATCTCTTTCTCACCCATTTCTTCATAGAACAGTAGGTCTTCGTATCCTAAAACGACTTTTCCGGACTGGTCAACGGGTATCTTTCTTTGCACCTCGATATGGCTGAGTCTTCTATGAATGATATCGAATTGACTTCTTATAAAGGTTAAAATATCCCTCTTATTTCCTTTGCCTCCGATTTCGATATAGATCTTCCTTTCTTCGGCATCGGCTTTTATTAAAGCATCGCATTTATCCTTATGTAAGACTACACCGTTTCTCCAATAATGATTGGAGCGGATATAATCATGTACTTTAACGATGAAACGAGACATGACACTAGAGGGAAGGATGTCATAGTGAAATTGAAAGCGCAAAAGGTCGTCTGTATTATAGTGCCAATTCAGACGAGGGCGATCCTTGGGGAAAGCACCAGGAACAAAGTAGGTGTCTTTACGATCGGGGATCTGGTAACACAATTCGAAACGATCCATCATGTCCATGATGAAGAAACGTTCGCGGTCGGTTTTGTACTTTTCAGGGTTCAGAATGCGGGCTACATGGCGTTCAGTTAAAATACCATGCTGCTTCAATAAATTAGTGGAGGTGATCACTTGGTAAACCCCTTGTGTCACCCATTCCGGATTCAGTACATGGGTCCCTCTTAATCGACGGTCTTCTTCCCCAAAATGGAGCATGACTCCTAGATCGTGCAATAGCTGTAACAAAGAACGGCGACTGTTTTCACCGAAGCCAGCATCGATCTCTTCGCAGATTTTGGTGTATTCTTCAACGGTAATGTGATCGTCATTGCGCTCTTCCAAAACCTGCTTTATATCAAAGTAACTTTCAGGCAAAAGGTTGTCGATGTGATTGAGTTTAGAAACGGCTTTTCTGACCAAGCGTTTCAATTCTCCAATGCCTTGATTCTCCTTGCAGGAGGTTTCAACAAAGCCTACGATATTGGGGTATTTATCACCAATTTCGCCTTTGGGTAGCGTGACACGATGCACATCACATTTGTTCACACAGATCACCACGGGCACATCTCCGGCATAAGAGCGAATGAGCTTCATCCAGTACTCTAATTCGCTATCACCATACTTATCTTCAGCTCTAGGGTTCAGTACCAGCACATAGGCGGAACGACGCGTCATAAAGAATTTATGGGTGGCATGCATGATCTCTTGTCCGCCAAAATCCCAAATGTGTAATCGCACGGTTTCCCTGCCTCTTCGCATCTCCCACTCACGGATCTCAATACCATCCGTTTTGGCTTCGAGTTGATTGAAGGTGCCCGCTAAGATCATATTGATCAGAGAGGTTTTTCCAACCGCTCCGGAACCAACGAAAATCAGTTTCGCTTCGTGTAGCGGTCTGGTCAGTGTAGAACTTTGCAGATCAACGATGTATTGGATCAGGTCATCGGGTTCGCGCTCTAATACTTCTTCAGGTATATTGAGTTTATTGCCGCCTAAGTTCAATCCTCTATTGTGCAGATGAGGGTCATTATTCGAAGAGAGCTTTTTTAAAGAAGATAAAGTTTCGGGCAAACGGACCAACATATTATCTCTGAGGTCGAGCTTTTGCAATTGATGCAGCTCGCCAATACTATCAGCTATTTCTTTGAGTTCATTGCCATTTAAGTGCAATTCGTATAAGTCATTCAACTTCCCTAGTTCTGAGGGCAGACTTTGTAATTGGTTGTTGCTGGCATCTAAGACTTGTAGTTTCTCTAAAGAGAAAAGACCAGCAGGTAGTTTAGATATTTTGTTGTTATTGACATAGAAGCGCTTCATGTTCTTGAACTGCGTCATGTCGCAACCGATTTTTCCGATTAGATTGTGACCAATGTCCAATACCTCTAACTGATTCAGCTCTCGAACGGATTTAGCTAAATTGGTAAATCGGTTATGACTCAAACTCAGGCGTTTCAATTGCTTGAGTTTGGCGAAGTTTTTAGGTAAAGCGTTTAGTAAGTTGCCGTTCAGATCAAGATGCTCTAAGGCTTCTAAGCGTTCAATTTGAGGGGGTAGCTCTGTGATCCTATTATTGACCAATAACAAGCGCTTCAACTGTTTTAAGTTGAGGATCTCATTAGGTAATTTTCTGAGATTCATCCCACTCAAATCCAACTCGGTCGCATTATTGGCGATGGCGAGCTGAATGCTTTCTGCTATTTGATCTTTGAAATCAGACAAGGAGTATGGCTATTTTATATTGGCTTTTTTGTGAGAAGTGCCAAAAATAGCTCAAAAAAGAGAAATATAAGAAGCTTGGTTTAGAGATAGTTTGAAGAAGCGAAAGAACTTATAAATGAAAAAGGAGTTACACTATGTGTAACTCCTTCAAAATCAATGTGGGCGATACTGGATTCGAACCAGTGACCCCCTCCTTGTAAGGGAGGTGCTCTGAACCAGCTGAGCTAATCGCCCCTAATAAAAGTGCCCTTGTTTCCTAAAGCGATGCAAATATATATCGCCTTCATGGACTACACAAACAATAATGAAAAAAAGCTGAAAAAAGTTCAAAATCGCTTAAGAGATACCCTGAGGTAGTCTAAGGTTTTTCATCTGAACCTACCTCACTATCACATGATTTCCAAAGCCTTTTTTATCAGTTCTACTTCTTGTACTAAAGAAATACCGTAAGTAGGTCGAGGCAGGTCTTTTTCTTCGTAAAAGCCGAAGCTAGCACGAATACTATCCGCAAAGGGGGTGAAAGAGGCTTTGAAGTCTTTTTGCAATTTATCATTTGATATCTTACAAACATCACTGCCTGTCCAAAGGGATATGTCCGCCCAGGGTCTGACCTCTAACTTTTGTAAGCTGAGTTGATCTACAAAAAGCAGTTTAGGATTTTTGTCAAGTGCTTCAGCACTGCGTTTAACCAGATCCACTATAGACATCGGTTCATGTGTTGTCACATTGTAAATGTCATTTTTGGGCGGACTTTTAATGGCTTCTATCATTAATTCTGCAAAGTCTTTCACATAGGTGAATGAGCTTTTGAAAAAGTTATCATTCGGAACCAATATCTCTTTAGATTGTTGAATGCGATATAACCAATAGTAATGACGATCAAAAGGGTCGTAACTACCGTAAATCACAGAAGGGCGAAAAATGGTATAAGGAATGCCACTTTCAATGACTTCTGCTTCACAAGCTACCTTCTTTTTACCATAAGTAGCCATGGTCTTATCTTCTCGCTCTTCGAGGGTGCAGCAAAGTAATGGGTCGGATTCGACCACATAAGCCAATGGGTCTTTTTTCTTAGAATTGTCGTAAACGGAAATAGTAGACACATAAATGTAGTGCCCACAATTCTTTTTCAATATTGATAAAAGCGATTGTAGCGGATCGGGATAGTAGGAGCTACAATCAACGACCACATCCCAGTGGGTGTCTTTGAGTTGTTGAATGTCATCCGTTCTACGATCTCCTTTAATGAGGGAGTAGTTCGGGAACAGATCGGGATTGGTTTTCCCTCTATTGAATAGTGTGACACTTTTAAAGCCGGCTTTTTGTAGTTGTTCAACTAAAACCCTTCCAACAAAGTAAGTGCCGCCCATTATGAGTATATTGGGCTGTTTCATGGCTGCTTGGATTAAATGGACGATGATGGATGTAAAGATCTGTACTTAAATTACCCTATACTTTAAGTGATCAAATATAAACAGCTTGTCCTCATTTGCGAAATTATTCAAGTAGAATGACGAAATTGTATAAAACTAAGTCAATGCTTATTGATTAAGAGTTGATACACTAAGCCATTTAAAATATAATGTTTCAATATGGAAAATGTTCAAGACCTGATTAAGATTCTTGATTTAGAGCGGATAGAAGAACAGATCTTTAGAGGCCAGTCTCATTTCACGCCCTGGGGCAATGTATTTGGTGGCCAAGTACTGGCACAGGCATTGAGGGCTGGTAGAGAAACTGTTCCTGAAGATCGTTTAGCGCATTCCTTGCACGCGTACTTCATTTTGCCGGGAGATGTGCGGAAACCCATCGTTTACGAAGTTGAAAACACAAGGGATGGAGGTAGCTTCACCACTAGAAGGATCACAGCGATTCAAAAAGGGCGTCCCATCTTTGTAATGGCGGCTTCTTTTCAATTGCAACAAGAAGGTTTGGAGCATCAATTACCCATGCCTGATGTGACACCGCCCGAAGAATTGAAAACCGATATAGAATGGGCGGAACCCTACAAGGATATTGTACCTGAGATATACTACTTCTTCAAAATGCCGCGTCCGATAGAGTTCAGACCTGTGGAACAACCTGACCTTTCCGATCTTAAAAGTACCAAACCCATTCGCCATGTATGGATGCGCTCTAAAGGCGAGATCAGTGATGATAGACTGCATAGAGAGATCTTAGCCTATGCCAGCGACTATAATTTATTGGCCACTTCTCTCTTGCCTCATCAATCCACAACACCTTTTAGAAGCGTGCAAATGGCAAGTTTGGATCACGCCATGTGGTTCCACAGAGAACCTAAAATGGATGATTGGGTTTTATATGCTCTAGATAGCCCAAGTGCCACCAACGCAAGAGGATTTAACAGAGGAAGTGTCTACAACCGACAAGGACAGATCATCGCATCTGTCGTGCAAGAGGGTATGATCAGAAAAAGACGATAGTGATGTAGGGGCGACCCTTGTGGTCGCCCTTGACCATATTATAAATTAAAAAGGCGATACTATCAAAAGTATCGCCTTTTCTGTAAATCTATAATGGATTTCATATTAAGACATGGACAAATTAAGCATATAGTGTTGCTGATTTTTTTAAATCAGCGTCAGCAAAAGTCGTATGTCTTACGTCTTAAATCTTATGTCTTTCTTTATTAAGCAAACAAGCTCTGTAACTTCATTGCCACGCCCATATCGCCATCGATCTTTAACTTACCTGACATGAACGCCATCATAGGGTTAAGATCACCTTTCATCAGCGATTTGAAATCTTCTAGATCAACACCAACGGTGCAATCCGCTTCTGTGTCGGCAACACTAACGGTATTGCTCTCTCCTGTGCCGTCAATGAAGATCTGTTCTTCACCGAAGTTGAATTTAATTGTCTTACCTAAAGCATCACTTTGTGCTGCTTTGGTCTTGATCGCATCAAGTATGCTGTCTACAGCCATAGAACCAGTATTATTGTTTTTAGCCGCTTCTTGAGCAGCAATGAATTCTTTATGTGATAACCAACGTTCCGCATCTAAAGCGGCCATACAGCCTGTGCCTGCCGCTGTAACAGCTTGTCGGTAGATCTTATCCTGAGCATCACCAGAAGCGAAAACGCCCTCTACATTCGTCCTAGAGCTATCAGCTTGAGTTACAATATAGCCCTCTGAGTCCAGGTCAAGATAATCTTTGAAAATGTCGGTATTCGGCTTGTGACCGATCGCTACGAAGAAACCTTGCAGCTCAATATCCGTCTTTTCACCAGTTTGGTTATTGAAAACACGTGCGCCGACCACTTCTTGGTCTCCAAGCACCTCTTCCACCTCCGTATTCCAGTGGATGATGATGTTTTCCTTGCTTTTCACACGCTCTCTCATCACTTGAGAAGCGCGCATTTCATCTCTACGAACGAACATGTGTACCGTTGGGCAAAGATTAGCAAGGTAGAGTGCTTCTTCACTGGCCGTATCACCCGCACCGATCACACAAACGGTCTTTCCTTTGTAGAAGAAACCATCACAAACCGCACAGGCAGAAACACCACCACCAATATCGCGCAAACGAATCTCGCTCTCCAAGCCCAACCATTTAGCCGAAGCACCTGTAGATATGATGATCGTATCAGCAGAAACAGTTTCTCGCTCGTCAATGACCACGCTATGCGGACCTTCCCCATTGCTGGAAAAATCGACAGACGTGATCGTTCCGTAACGAATGTCACAACCCATTCGAGTTGCTTGGTTTTGAAAGTCCTCCATCATTTTAGGACCAGTTACCGCATCAGGATAACCCGGATAATTTTCCACATCCGTTGTTTCCATGAGCTGACCACCTGCTTGTGCGCCCGTGTACAAAACCGGTTTTAAATTCGCACGAGAAGCATAGATCGCCGCAGTGAATCCCGCCGGACCAGAACCAATGATCAAACACTTTACATGTTCCTGTTGAGCTGACATATTGATATGCTATTTGTTTGTTGATTTTTCTTGAAACAGCCGCGAATATAAACAATCTAAAAGCTACAAAAGTTTGTTTTTCTTTTGGCTGCGTTTTGAACTACAGCTATTGCGTTATCACGACAAAAGCTGTAGTTCAAAACCGGGCTATTCGCTAAAATTCAGCTGCCATCTGCTGCTTCGCTGGCAGGCTTACAAAGAGCTTCGCGAGGTCGCTTTCGTAAGCCGCCGCTCAGGGCGCATCTGTCCGCTTCATAACCGCTACTATCCCTCGCAGTTTCGCATACTTCAAGCGTACTTAATTACTGCTCGCCAATCACAGGCACATATACAATATCGGCCACACCATAGCCACACCATACACCTGTACCTCCTTCAATATTCGTCTTTAAAGCTGTAGCACTGCTCAACGGGCCAGAACTATTGGCCGCATATTCTAACACATTCCACCAGTCGTAAGCAGCTTTGTCTATGCTGGCTAATTTAATGCCTAAAGTATCTCCCCATTCTACATATCCAAAAGAACCATTGTCAATGCTGTCGGTCCTCAAATAAGGGTAGTCAACAGGAAAGAAGAATTTATTACCATTAACGAATGCATCATCAAAAGTAGAACCAAAGCCCGGTAAAAAAGGACCATTATTCACATTGGTCCATAAACGGTAATAATTACCTAAAGTATCTGGATCCGTCATTTCAATGAATACCCTCGACATAGAATCGTAATTCTCGCTAGTATGAGGTACCAGCCAAGTGGAGTCTATCTGTACTGGTTCGGGTATCTTAGTGCTGGCACTGATCTCTGTGCCATCTTCTGTTAATATTTGCAAGCTGTAAGTCTTACCGTTTTCTCCCAACATGCTCGGCACAAAATCAAAAATCGTGTACAGGCAGTAGTCGAAATCTTCCGGTATACCAGAGGTGTCGCCAAATAGTAGTTGTTGTTCTGCCGGACTGAGTTCTGAATAACAAATCTCGTCTAATTGAACACTTTGTTCACCATCACTAACAGTGACTAAGGCATTTCTTTCAAAAGAACCAGCGAAATCACTGAAATCAAAAGAGCCGAAGTAAGGTTGATTCCTACTCAGTAAAATAATAGGAGGCTGGCCGGTTTCTATGCTTCCTTCTACAACCACTTTAGATTCAGGAGGATCCAGATCTAAGGTGATGTCTCGTTCGCAGCTCAGAGCGAGTGCGCCGAACAAAATGCAAATGAGTAGGAAACTATATTTATAATAAGATGTATGTTGCATGCTATTTTCTTCAAAAAAAGTCGATAAAATAAACTCCTGAACATGTTCTAAAAACTGAAATTCCAAGTAATAGAAGGTACGATCGGGAATAAAGAAACTTGTTTCAAATTCATGTCAAAACCCCAATTCAAGGTATTGGTCAGATCATCAGCCGTCTGTGTGGTAGTTGGAACATCTGGAGATGCGTATACGAAGAACGGATTGTAGTTGTTGTATACGTTGTAGATGGAGATGTTCAGGTCATTATAGAAACGAGCATTCTCCTTACTGATTCGATACACCGCTGAGAAATCCAATCTGTGATATGCAGGTAAACGATAGCTGTTTCTATCTCCATACTCCACATGCGGGTAGTTTTCGATGATGACGAAGCTATTGGGTAGCGTAAGGGTCTGCCCCGTACCGTAAACAAATACCGCACTTAATGTCCATCGAGGATGAATGTCGTAGCTGGTCACCACAGAAAGATCATGCGTACGATCAAAAGTAGCCGGGAATATTCTACCATCATTGATGTCAGGGAATTCTCTTACTGTTCTGGATAAGGTATAACCCACCCAGCCATTGAATTTACCTGTTCTTTTCTTCAAGAAAAGCTCCATACCGTAAGAGCGACCTTTACCGAAAACAAAACTATTTTCAACAGGTTCTCCTAACTCGGGCACATAATCCTCAGAGTACTCGATCTGATTGTTCATGTTTTTGTAGTACACCTCAACAGAAGCCTCGAACTGATCGTTCAAGAAGTTTCTGAAATATCCAGCACTGTATTGTATACCCCTTTGCGGCTTCACTTTCGCAGAACTTGGTACCCAAAGGTCAATGGGTAAGGTAACCCCACTATTACTGACCAAATGGATGTATTGATTGGTCATGATGGCACTTGCTTTAATAGCACCATCTACACCCACTTTATAGCGAGCAGCGAATCTAGGTTCTATACCTCCATAACTTGCAATGACATCACCTCGCTCGTAGTTTAAAGTATCAACAACTACACCTTGTTCGTTTAGCTCAGGTGTCGTATAAGGGCCTACCTGCTGAAAAGCAGAAGCCCGTAGTCCGACATGAATCTGAAAGTCGTCAGTGATACTCATGTCATCTTGAATATAGATGGCTGCTTCATTGGCACGCTGGCGAATACGATCATCACTATTGATCTCTGTATCTCCGATCTGTGCTTCTAGGAAATAAGGGGTGAAGGTATGGTAGGTATAGTTCGCCCCGAATTTGATCTTATGATTCGGGTTAGGGAAGTAATCGAAATCTATTTTTCCGTTCCAGTCTTCAACTCCCGAGCTGAACTCACTTGAGAAATCATTAAAGCTGGCGATCGCCCCAAAGTCATATTGATTGAAAATGGCCGTTGTATTCATGAACAACTTGTCATTGAACAGGTGGTTCCAACGTAGTGTTGCCGTTGCATTACCCCAAGGCATATCAAAACCGAAACCGTCGGCACTTCTGAAATTGAATACATCTCTTCCAAAATAGCCACTCAGAAAAATTCTGTCTTTATCAGAGAAAATGTAATTGGCTTTGGCATTCAGGTCGTAGAAGTAGTAGCCATTACCTTCAAAGTCGGTTCCTTTTAAAAATGGCTTGGCGATGGCATCCGCATAAGTACGGCGGCCACTGACTAAAAAAGAACTCTTGTTTTTCTGAATCGGCCCTTGTAAGGTGAGTCTTGAAGAAATGATACCAATACCTCCATCTGCTTGAAAGCGTTGGTTGTTTCCCTCTTTCATGGTCACGTCCAGTACACTGGAAAGTCGCCCGCCGTATTCAGCTGGCATGGTTCCTTTTTGAAGGTTGGTGCTTTTGATCGCATCAGAGTTGAACACACTGAAGAAACCGAATAGGTGACCTGTATTGTATACTACGGCCTCATCTAAGAGTACGAGGTTTTGATCTGGCCCACCACCTCTAACATATAAGCCGGAATTCACCTCACCACTACTCATTACGCCGGGTAATAATTGTAGCGTACGCACCACATCTACTTCACCCATCAATGCGGGTAATTTTTTGATTTTTTCTACTTGTAGTTCCACCTTACCCATGTCGGTGCTTTCTACATTGTCTTTTCTGGTGGCTCTGATCTCAACCCCTTCTAATTGAATACCTGCAGTTGAAAGGTCAATGTTCAAGCTGAGGTCATCGGAGCTGAGGTCTACTTCGAATTGCTGGGCGTCATAGCCTATAAAACTGGCACCAATGATGTATTTGCCAGCTGGGAGTGTGAGGGAGTAAAATCCGTAGACATTAGTAGAGGTACCTTTCACTGGGTCTTCTACTAAGAATACAGACGCACCTGGCAGGGTCTCACCAGAGGAAGCATCTTTGATGTAACCACTTAGGGTATACTTTTGGGTGGCATTACTTTGGGCGTATCCATTCAGGGGCGCGAGTAATAGACCACTTAGCATCAGTCCGATAAAAAATCGGAAACTGAAAGAGTTTAAGGTCTTATTCATGTTTCGGTTTGAAATAGGAGAGAAGCGGAAACTTGAAAAGAAAGCATCCCTTCTATATGATGTGTTCAAGAGTGACGCTGAATCACACTTAGGTAGTCGACAAAAAGACTAATTGCTTACAATTTGGAGGGGGGAATTGTTCGAGTAGAGCGGTAAAAAATGTTAAAGCAATCAAAGGTTGACAAAATAGAGGGTAATTCTATTTGCTAAGAGTTGTATCTCATTTCAAATTTGGCATGCGCAAGGGATAGGAGTGGTAATGAAGCCGCTGAATGCGCCCTGTTTGGCGG
>JAHDGT010000458.1 GCA_020631675.1 Bacteroidota bacterium | reverse complement strand
GAAAATGACATGCTCTACGGAACCATACACTACGATAACCCTGCTTCTATTAAAACCGCTTTGGGCGTAGGCAGGCAGGCTACGGGAATGTACCTTTTTGCTGATGTTGAAATCAATACTTAGGCAGGCTCAATTTAAAAGTTGTGCCTTTCGCTTCTTCTGAAGTGATGTGGATCTTACCGCCTAGTTTTTCAATGATTCGTTTACAAATCGCCAGCCCCATTCCAGTTCCTTCATATTGATTCTTAGTGTGCAAACGCTCGAACATATTGAACACTTTCGAGTGATACTCTTCTTTTATGCCTATGCCATTATCCGTGAAAAGAATTTCGTGAAAATCATCTGTTTCAATAGCCTTGAGCTCCACTTTAGGTTTTGAGCTTTCATTATACTTTAAGCCATTATGCACGAAATTCTGAAATACCAGAAAAACATCCTGACGGGAACTTCTAATGGTAGGTAAGCGATTTGAAATTATCTCTCCTCCTTTTTCTTTTGTAAAGGCGAGCAAGCTATTTTTAACATTGACCACCAATTCGTTCAAATCCACTTCTTCTAGTTCTGAAGCCGCTGAATTATTGAGTTTAGTGACTTTACCAACATCATCTATAAGCTGATACATTCTACTAGCCCCTTCTTTAACATACCCAATATGCTCAGGAAGTTCTTGATACTCCCCCCTTGCTATTTTTCTTTCCATTAGTCCGACAAAGCTATTGATCGTTCGCAATGGCGTTTTCAAATCATGAGAAGCGATTCTATTAAACTGCTCTAACTCCTGATTCGCTTCTTCTAATAAGGCATTGTTTTTTTTAACCTCCGCGACCAATTGCTCAGTCTTTAACTGATAGCCTCTGATCTCTCTGATGTAATTCATCACCAAGGCAGTTGAGATGACCATAACGATCGAAAACAGTAAAAAAGTGATGTTTTTGTTTTCAGGAAAGGGTTCCATCCCTACATTAATAAATACTTCCAGAAAATCAGTGATAAAATAAGAAGTAAAACAAAGTAGTAGAATAAATGCAATCTGGTAACTCTTATCAAATAAGAATAAAGCCAATAGCATATATATCAATAAGGTGTATTCCGTACCATTTGTCACCCCAGTGAATATGACCGCACAAGTTGAAAGCAGTATGGAAGTGACCAAATGGAATAAACCTGCCAAGGCAATATTCCCTTTTCGCAATATGTATAGTGAAATCAGTTGGATGCCGTATATAACAGAAAATATATACAAATGGCGTATGTCCATAACGGAGCTGAAAAAGATCGTCAGTAAGCTTGTCGTTATGGCCACTAAATTGAAAACCAAGAGCCGTTTGAACAGACTGAGCTTACGCTTATCCATTTCAGAAAGCGAACTTAGCTTTTCTATGTCAAAAAGAGACTTTAGCATACTTATCTTTGAAAGACAAACTTTATCCTTGAGCTAGTTTAATTTATTTTTTCGACCTTGCCCATAAGTCATTGATCGGGAGTACTTCAGCATTTTTTTGCCTCGTACTTTTCAAGCACGTAACTCAAAATGAGTTTCGCCTTCAAAATCAAGCACTTAGGTTTGGTTCAGACGAAAAATTTTAACTGTCTCACTATATTCAATTTATGGTAAAAAAACCAATAAAAAAAGTAGCTATTGTAGGTGGAGGAGCGGCAGGATTTTTCGCTGCAATACAAACAGCTTACAACTTTCCCGATGCCAGCATTTATTTATACGAAAAATCCAAAAAATTGTTAGCTAAAGTCAAAGTTTCGGGTGGGGGTAGATGTAATGTTACAAATGGCTGTGAACAACTTTCTGAGCTTGTTCGCGCTTATCCCAGAGGCGATAAGCAGCTAAAAAAACTATTCCGAGTATTTAATAACAAATCTATGATGGAATGGTTAGCTGCTAGAAATGTAAAATTGAAAACAGAACCAGACGGCAGGGTCTTTCCCGTATCCAACAGTTCACAAACCATCATCGACTGCCTAGAAGCAGCCGCATTTGAAGCCGGTGTACGCATAGCTACGAAAACCGCAGTAGAAAAGATACACCTCAAAGCAGAAGAAAAAGGCCTACACATCAAATGTTCGGACAGCTCGGATCTACGGTATTTCGATAAACTCATCATTGCAACAGGAGGTAGTCCGAAGTTATCCGGTTTTAAATGGTTAGCCGATTTAGGGCATGAAATAGTACCACCTGTTCCCTCTCTATTCACCTTTAATATGCCTCGTCACCCGATCACAAAACTCATGGGTTTAGTAGCTCAAGATACCCATGTGAGCATACAAGGGACAAAGCTCAAGGCAAGCGGACCACTTCTCATCACACATTGGGGAATGAGTGGACCCGCCATATTGAAACTATCCGCTTTTGGCGCAAGGATCCTGGCAGAGAAAAACTACCAATTCAAAGTGCAGGTCAACTGGGTAAATATCAATAACCAAGATGAGCTTAATAGCGAGCTGCTTCAAATAGCTGCCGATCATCCACAAAAACAATTGAGCAATTATCGTCCCTTCGGACTAGCCGACCGACTGTGGCAATACCTGCTACAGAAAAGTGGCTTAGCAACAGACAAAAAATGGAGCGAACTGGGAAAAAAGGGCATCAATAAATTAGTCAACACTCTAGGGCATGATGTGTATGAAGTAAATGGAAAAACCACCTTTAAAGAAGAATTCGTCACCTGTGGTGGACTAAGCTGGAGTTCCATAGACGCAAAGCATATGCGTAGCAAAATACACCCTGACATATACTTCGCCGGAGAAGTGGTTGATGTAGATGGCATCACAGGAGGCTACAATTTCCAAGCAGCGTGGACCACCGCTTTTATCGCGGCTAAGTTGGGCTAAAATAATTACTTTTAAACATGAAATCAGTCGACCTATCTTCTCCCAATCCACTAGAAAAACTGCTCCAACTCATTAAGCAGAATGAGCTTTGGGAAGGAGAAAGAATACTACAACGCAATGAATACCTGAAAATGGACGGCACCAAAGACAGTCGCCTCTACTACATCATTAGTGGCAGCCTGCGCGTCTTCGTCTTCGATCCCGATACCGATGAAGAACACACCATCCGCTTCGGCTATCAGAACAACATCATCACCGATCTATCCTCCTTCATCACCGACGCTCCTTCTGATTTCAATATCCAAGCCCTACGACAAACCCACCTCCGCCTCATCAGCAAAAACAGCTATATGCAACTGATCAATAGCAGTAAAGAAACCCAGCAACTCTGGCAACAACTCTTAGGGCAACTCATCTACCAACAAATGGAACGCGAAGTAGACATCCTCACCTCCTCCCCTAAAGTCCGCTATCAGCGCGTCCTCGCCCGCAGTCCGCAACTCTTCCAAGAGATCCCCTCCAAATACATCGCCGCTTATCTGCGCATGACACCAGAAACCCTATCCAGATTAAAAAAGGGATAATTTTGATTTTTCATTAGGGTGCGTGCCCGCAATAAAAACTGGCTTTAATCGCCTATTAAAAATCGACATCGAGCAGATCATCTCATGTCTCGAGTCTCATATCTCGGGTCTAAGAAAGCGCCAGCTTTCACTGCGGTCACCGGGCTATCCGTTCAAATTCAGCCGCTGCCTGC
>JAHDGT010000457.1 GCA_020631675.1 Bacteroidota bacterium | reverse complement strand
ACCTAGGACCTGCGGATTAACAGTCCGACGCTCTAACCAGCTGAGCTATGGAGGCTAAAAATCAATCGCTATAATAGCGGGCTGCAAATTTAGAAACAACTATTCAATAATGAAAGTTCCAAAGGCAAAAAAATTAGAAAAATTATTTTTTCTTCAAGCTGCCCCATTTCCTTCATGTTTACTTAATGATTGAATCTACCTCATTTCAGGGCTTTTTCAGACCTTCGTATTATGGCAACACCTCCAACAAAACAAAGCGGTTTCGACATTGACTTAGGGAATCAATGCTCTGCTACGGCCTATAACTGGGCAAAACGAACCTTTCAGAATAGAGATGGTAAAGCGGGCGAGCTAAGTCGAGACCTAGAAGGCGGCTTTAGCAACCTAATGATCTTTGGTGAGCAACGTTTAGGTATCGGCTCTGATGGTATCGGTACAAAAGTTGAATTGGCAGAACGAACTAAAATCTACCATACTTTAGGCTTTGATCTACTTGCTATGGTGGTTGATGATCTGATCGCTTCGGGTTTCGTGCCCACAAGTGTCTCCAACATACTAGACGTTGATGTTTTAGACCATGATACAGTGGATCAACTTATGCGAGGGCTACATGATGCTGCTAATTTCTGCCAAGTAGCTGTAACAGGAGGGGAGATCGCTGAATTAGGGAGCCGTATTGGCGGCTGGGGAGACGAAGGCATGCACTTTAATTGGTGCTCTACGGCCATAGGCGTATTACATCCGTCTTTAGAAAAGCCGATCAGCGGACGTACCGTAAAAGTAGGAGATAAGATATTGGCCATTAAAAGTAGAGGCTTTAGAAGCAATGGCTTCTCTGCCATACGCCGTAGCATGCAAGCCAAGTTCGGCGATAATTGGCATGAACAATCGGATGAGCAGACCGGGAAAAGCTGGGGCGAAACATTATTGTCACCCTCATTGATCTGCGCCCCTGCGATTGTGAAATGTTTAGATGCAGGAGTTGTTCCTAAAGGGATCGCACATATAACAGGTGGAGGACTAGCGGATAATTTACGAAGAGTACTAAAGCATTCGGGTTTGGGCGCGCTTATGAATGATCTATTCGCTCCGCATCACAGCATGACCCAATTGCAAGAATGGGGCGAACTCTCTAATGAGCAAGCTTACCTATATTGGAATATGGGGCACGCAATGATCGCCATATTAGATAATGACCAAATCGAAAAAGCACAATCGGTACTTTCTGATACGGATTACGAAACCAAAGTGATCGGTCATATCATCGCTGAGAAAAGTATACATCTGCATGTGCCCGATAGTACAGATGTACTAACACTGAATTATTAATCCTACTGCTCACGATAAGTACCCAAAGCATCTAAACCATAACTACTACTGGCAAAACCCTCATTTATATCAGGAGGGTACACATCCGCTAACTCAGGATCAGTTTGAACGACCTCCATTAAAAGCGTTCTTGGCTCGCTAACATAGTTAAGATCAAAGATGCCATAGTAAGTTAGCGTGTCAGGAAAAGTCTGTAATAAATAAATAGGGTAGATACTACTCGTGTTATCTGTGCTGTCATTTTCAGCACCTCCTACTATATACTCCCCGCTACTGGCGAAAGCGGCCCCAGTATTAATGTTCTCGCGTACAAGCTGAAAGCTGCTGTCAGAAAAAAAACTGATGAACTCCTCTGTCCAATCCTCGCTTAATAATGTAGCCAGGTCACTTTCCCCGGATCGCCATATACCAACAATATCACTTGCCTCATCAAACATCGGCAGCTCTTCCGGCTCTTCTATTTCACAAGCATAACCCAAAGAAATAAGCCCTATTAACAGAATAGCAAAGCAAGTACTAATAATCGTTTTGTTAAAATATTTCATCATTGAGATGATTTCAAGTTTTTAAAGCCTGTTACATCAATGACCAAGAATCAACCTTAGCGTTTACTTTTCATCAACAAGAGGTAGTTTAAAGTTTTTCATCTGAACCGCGCCTAAGTGCTTGATTTTGAAGACGAAGCTCTTTTTGAGTTTCGTACTTGAAAAGTACGGGGCGAAAAAAAGCTGAAGTATTCGGGATCAATGACTTAGGGGCAAGGTCGAGAAAATAACTTTAAACTGCCTCTAAGCAATTCTTGACACTAAAATGTAAAGTGATCGACGAAATTAGGCTTTTATGCCTAAATCGCTAAGAACTAAACAATTGCTAGCTATATTTGTGAAACAATGCATGCATTGCACGTTCAATCACCAAAAATAAACCATGAAGTTCACCAATACTATCAATACGAGCACTTTGCGCGTACTTATTCCGGTATTTATGACGTTTTGTTTCGCACTATGTATCACTTCCTGTGATACCACAGAAGATCCAGACGATCCGGATACTGAAACAGAACAGCCCTTCTTAGGAGAAGCGGGTAAAATTCTTTCTCAAGAATTATTAGCCAGTCATACTACGGAATCCGTGACCGAATTGTTAAACACCTTTGATCCCTTGGCAAGTTTACTGTTCCCGCCAAATTATCCGGTCGACGTTTACAAAATCATATACGAAACTCCAGATGCGAATAATGGTATCACGCAAACATCCGGTACCCTAGTCGTGCCTCGTAGTGTTGGTGCCGATCTGCCCTTAGCATCTTACCTGCACGGAACCATTCTCAATAAGAATGACGTTCCCTCTGCTGGCAGTCAAGAACAATTGATCGGTATCGGATTGGCCGCCACAGGTGGTTATGCGGTTGCCATCACAGATTACTTGGGCATGGGAGATGGACCTGGCTTACACCCCTATCAACATGCAGGCACTGCGGCTTCCGCAGGTGTGGACATGATGCGCGCGGCACGCAACTTCGCCGAAGCAGACCCTGGTATTGCATTGAACGGACAGAATTTCATCTTCGGTTACTCGCAAGGTGGTCATGCCGCTATGGCGGTCGTTAAAGCGATTGAAGAAAAACACAGCCTCGAATTCGATATCACAGCAGCAGCCCCAATGGCAGGTGCTTACGATATGTCAGGTACCATGGCAGATGTAATGGTGTCTGACCAAGCATATCCAGCACCATACTACTTGCCTTATATACTATTTGCTTTCAATGATGTGTACAACATCTATGAGTCATTAGACACCATGTTCGCGGACACCTACTACGAAGACCTATTGCCCTTCTTCGATGGTGATGATGTCTATCCCGCAGATGGTATCAATAATTACCTGCCTGCCTCGGGTATCCCTAAAGAAATGCTGCGCCCGGAAGTGGTGGAGGACTTCACCAACAACCCGGAGCATCCTTTAAGAGTCGCCCTAGCGGATAACGACCTTTATGACTGGACACCAACTTCTCCTATAAGAATCATGCATTGCGACGGAGACATGCACGTGCCTTACCAAAATGCACAGGTCGCCTATGATAGCTTCATGGCAAGAGGTGCCACAAACGTTGAATTGATCAATCCACTCGAAGGAGGCAACCACGAAACATGCGTCCTACAGTGCTTGCTCAGTGCCATAGCATGGTTCGATGAGTTAAAAGAGTGATATACTGAACACGCTCTTACTTATAATAAGGGCACGTCCCTACGCGAAAAGGCGCATAAGAGCTGGTGTTACCACAC
>JAHDGT010000456.1 GCA_020631675.1 Bacteroidota bacterium | reverse complement strand
CTCCCCAGAACGACGGAGAAACGATTCGGTTAAATATTCCTCCATTAACTGAGGATCGTCGTAAAGATCTGGTGAAACAAGTGAAGGGCTTAGGTGAAGATGCAAAAGTAGGGATCCGTACAGCTCGCAGAGATTCCAATAATGAAATCAAGAAGCTTGTTAAGGATGGCTTATCTGAAGATATGGGTAAAGACGGCGAAGCAAGTATTCAGGATCTGACTAAAAAGTATGCGGAGAAGGCAGAGGCTTTAATCGGTGCTAAAGAGAAGGACATTATGTCTATATAGGCTGACGGAAGTATTTTCTCAAGTCTAAACAAAAAAGAGGCTGTTTCAAATGTTTGAAACAGCCTCTTTTTTGTTGTAGATACATAAGAAAGCCCTGTCAACACTACGCGGTCAACAGAGCTCCATAACTCAAAACTCATTGAGTTTAGTTCAGGAAATAGTTCTTAAATAATTAAATACTAAATCCTCTATGTGAATTTACGATAAATGTGTTGAATATTTCACACTCAATAACAACACATTGCCATTTTAACTATAAATTAATAAAGAAAAGCACTCAATGTGAAATGACTCTAGTATCAAGTGCTTTTCATATTTCATTTACTTAGTCAAAATCAGCTTCTCATGCTGGATATTACCCACAGCATCAACAACTGTAATTAAGTACGTACCTGCGGCTAATGCTTCTGCATTCAAAGGTAAGCTATTCATTACAGCAGCTTCTAGTGTACCATTGAACACATTCATAATGTGCTGGCCACTTACAGAATAAACATCCACTTTAGCTATACCATCAGTGGCTACAGCAAAGTTGATATTCGCAAAAGCTACGGTTGGATTAGGTTGAACTTGTAAGTAAGCCGCATCACTCAACTTACCACGTGTACCTGGAATATCATTTGGCACCCAGTACCAACCTTCAGTAGTATCGCCAGCACAATCAGTTACTACAACCATGTACCAGCCAGAAGTACAGTTAGAGATCATTGCAGTACCTTGTCCTGTACCATCCCAAGAAGCTGGGCCGGTCCATTCATAGGTATAATCACCACAAGAAAGATCTCCACCCATTACCATGAGCTCGATCATACCTTCACGAGCGGTTGTGAAAGGATTGTCACCTGTTACGGTATAAGATTCGATATCCATTACAGGATCACCTCCGTAGTCATTCGTGAATTCTAAGCCATCGGCATTACATCCAAGTGCATCTGTGATCGTTACACCCCACTCTGCGTCATCAGCATAGATGATACGGACTTCGCCTAAGCCAGCGATCGCATGGCGGACGTAGCCTGTTTCTTCCCAAGTATAATCATAAGGAGGCGTCCCCCCTTCGATGATGATCGTATGGGTATTGTAGTAGAATGGATTCAAACCACCTGTAGCACCTTCTAAAGTATTCTGACCTAAAGAGATCACGTTGAATGGTGCAGGAACATAGAAATCCAAACCATCAGAAAGATCGTAACAGATCGGATCCACACTTCCTACCATAGCTATATCAGCACCTAGTACCGGAGCCGGATCAGGTAGCTTTAAGCTGAACTCACTGTAAGAATAGATCTGAATATCCGTACCCTGATAAGGAGCTAAGGTAGCCCAAGGAATGGTGTAAGGCGTGGTGATCAAACCAACGGGGTTGCCACTTGGCGCAAGCACAACAGGAAGAATATCCAAGATGAAACCATTGACATCTGTTAAGATCAATGACGTATTGTACAGGTCAAAACCTTCGTGTACACGTATTTCAACTTCTAAATCCTCTTCTGGGCAAATTGGATCCGCAGCCACAAAACCAGCATCCGCGATACAGCATTGGAAATCGGTAGTGTAGATGTCAGAAACCGTACATCCGTTTTGATCGGTTACCATAATGGTGATGTCTGTTCCAATTGGTGTACCTGCCGCAAGTGAAATGATCACTACATCACCATTGGCGAAGGTTGGACCATTTTCAACATTTTCATCTGCAAGAGGATCACTGGAAGAAACGGTAACAATATAGTCTGTACCATCATCTCCAGACTGACCACCTGCTAAGTTGTACTCAAAGGTGATTCTACCGCCATTGGCATTATCACAACCCGGGCAAGAGCCAGGATAAGGTGTTGGGTTCGTAGCCGTAGCAGGAGCAACAGCACAAAGATCAGCAGTTAATTCATCGAATTGAACGATTTCAAAAGATACCGCAGCTCCTTCACAAGTAGCTGTACCTAAGTTGGTACCTGTTACTTGTTCAGAAACCCACCAAGTACCTTCGGTTGGTGGCGTCCAAGAAGCCGCAGGACCAGCTTGTAATACACCACCTAAAGCAGGATCATTATCGTAGAATAAGAAACCATCAGAAGCACCATTCTCAGCAGGGGCACCTGTTGTAGGGAATACTTCAGGAATAGCATCATAAGAACACAATGGATCAATTGGATCAACTGTAGGATCTATACGCTCTACGATGTATAGACTTGCTGCTGTACGTGTACTTGGGCAAGCATTACATTCACATTCCGCATAGTAGGTATAAGTACCCGGTGCGGTATCTGTTGGAATGAAGGTCGCACCTGTACCCACTTGTGTACCGCCTGTTGCGGCATCCCACCAAGTGGTGTTTAGAGTGCCTGTAGCAGGCATAGTGAAGGTGAAATCAACCAAAGTTGTTGCTCCAGAGCCAGAAAACGAGTCTAAAGAATTCTGTACAAAACAGAACGTATCACCTGCATTAAGAGTAAGCGTTACACTACCGCTTTGAGATGTTGCACCTGCATCATCTGTTAATTGAGTTTCTGCACCGTTAATTGAATATAAAAAAGGATCATAAAAAGCACCATCAACATCAGTTGTATTAAAGTTCCAGTTGAAAGTAATGGTTGTTGCGTAAGGCGCAACAATACAGAAGGTAGCATCTTGATCCCCACCACTATCAGTTGCACCAGTCATAACAACAGAAGTCGGAGCACCTGAAATATCTACATTACTATCTCCTTGGGTGGTAATTGTCCAGTTCGCACTATCGAAATCACCAGTAAAATCATTTACTGTTGCAGGCGCACCGCCACCACAAGTACCCGTACAATTAGCAGTTAAACCAGTTACTACAGCATCCCCTTCACAGATCTCGTCATCTGTAGTAGTAGGTGCGGCGGGGGTTGGTGTGATCGTGACATCCGCTACAGCAGCTGTGCTCAAGCAGTAGTTGCCTGCGCTTAAAGTAGACTCGGAGCTTGCTGCGATCACATAGTACATGCCACTACCTAAAGCAGCAACATCTAAGCTTGCTCCCGTACCAATATCACCAGCTGGTAAAGCAGAAGGTGTACCTACTGTGACAGCAGGTGCAGCTGAATACCAATAGTAAGTCGCATCAGGATCAACCGGAGATACTTCTAATAGAACAGGAGAAACGCCATCCCAACATAAAGTAGGTGCCGGATCAACGAAAGCAGGTGTAGCTGGGCAGTCTAATACTTCTACATCCACCTCTTCTGTATCCGTACAACCGTAGCTGTCCGTGAAAGTATAGGATAAAGTGTGTACACCAGAACCCGCTGTAGATGGACTGAATACAGACTGACCGTCGTTGTAATCAGGGTTACCATCAGGAGTGTTATCAGAGTTGACAGGCGAGTT
>JAHDGT010000455.1 GCA_020631675.1 Bacteroidota bacterium | reverse complement strand
CCACTCCTATCCCTCGCACAACACAATTTGAAAATGAGTCAATTTGAGAATTTGAAAATTTTCAAATTGAATCCACATCAGCACATTAGGCAAGTTATTAACGCCAATAAAATGAATGGTCACCTTCTTATCCTTATATTTGGGAATCTAAACTTTGAGTTCCGATGCGTACAGACTTCTTGCCTTTAGCAGCCGTTTACACTTTAGTTATACTTGGCTGCTTGCTTTTATCTTACCCTGCTTTGATCGCACAGCCCACTCCAGAATCGTCATCTTCCACAGCTCAAGCTGAAGCAGCAGTCGATTCAATGGCTTTAAGCAAGCGTTTCGGCGAAATACCTGAATCCGCACAGCAACATTTTTTTGATGATGCACCTCGTCCGAACGGCATTCGCGTCGCATTTTACAATGTGGAGAACTTATTTGATACTTATGATGACCCTATAAAGAGAGATGACGAATTCCTGCCTACGGGTATGAAAGGATGGAGCGGGAAACGTTATCGCTTAAAGTTGAATCAGATATACAGGGTACTCTCAGCAGTTGGCGGTTGGGAGCCTGCGGGAGTGATCGGACTTTGTGAGTTGGAAAACCGTTTTGTTTTAGAACAATTATTAGAGAAAACACCGCTTCGTGAATTTGATTACGAGATCGTACATCACGAATCGCCTGACAAGCGTGGTATTGACGTTGGCTTATTGTACCGACCAGAAAAATTCAAAGTGCTGCACGAAGAAGCTTTGAAAGTCATCTTCCCATTTGATACGACTTCCAGAACGCGTGATATTTTGTACGTGAAAGGGCAGGTATTGAAAAGAGATACCGTACACATTTTCGTGAATCACTGGCCTTCGCGTTTTGGTGGACATTTAGAAACCGACCCTAAAAGAGATTTCGTCGCACAAACCATTCGCGATAAAGCGGATGAGGTATATGCGAAAGACCCCAAGGCCAAGATCATCATCATGGGGGATCTGAATGACGCACCGCAGGATAATAGTGTTTTAAATGTGTTGCGAACGGAACACGAGCTTGAGGGCTTAGCGCAAAGCGAAAACGATCTGTATAATCTGATGTATGAGATGAGTGAGAATTGGTGGGCAGGAACACATAAATTCCAAGAACACTGGGGCGTGCTGGATCAAATCATTATTTCTCCGAAACTGGTTAAAAACCCAGAGGGATTATTACTTAAAGGCGGGCAAGCACATATTTTCAAAGCCGACTGGCTCATGGAGGAAGAAGAGTTGCGGATTGGAGACAAACCCAATAGAACTTACCTCGGGGCGAGGTATCACGGAGGTTTTAGTGACCACCTACCTGTTTATATCGATTTGATCTATCCGGATATGGATGCTGAGTAAGCTTCTGTTGGCTTATGGGCACAAAAAAAGCCCACATGAGTGGCTATTCTCACTTAGCGGCGAAAGATAGCTAGGGGACTATTAAAGTTTCTAACCCATCTTATGCAAGGAAGAGCCGCTGAGCATACAAGAACAGTACCTATGTGGACTTTCAAGCTTCCTAAAAAAATGTCCGTTTATCATGAAACACGAGAAGTTGAAGCTCGCCTTTCATCCTATAGATACCTTTGCTGCCCGAAATGATGCCTGAAAAAGCGATTTTTTTCGCCTTTTTATCACATTTTTTTATTCATCTTTATAATACATTGATTTACAGCTTAAACGATTCACCTAAGTGTGGAATAAAAACGCCAGAAAAACCCGCATTTGATAAATATTCTTGGAATTTTTCTTGTTTATCTCTTTCCCCATGTACTAAAAACAGTTTTTCCAGTCGATCGGGATCCTGGTTTTGAAGAAAATCGAGCATCTCTTTTCGGTCGCCATGCGCACTGAACGCATTCATCCGCTCTACTCGGCAGCGAACTTCTTTTTCTTGGTTGAAAATGCGCACCTGCTTCGCACCTCTTGCTAAATGTCCGCCTAGGGTATTGGGCGCACAGTAGCCCACGATCATGATCGTGTTTTTCTCTTGCTCTATATTGTTGTAGATGTGGTGTCTGATCCTACCTGAAGAAGCCATACCCGAGGCACTGATGATGATGCAAGGCTCATCAGAATGATTGATCATTTTAGAGGCTTGTACCTTACGGGTATAGATCAGATCCGAAAAACCAAAAGGGTTTTCATCGAACAGCATATACTCCAGTATTTCCTCATCAAAACATTCAGGGTGCTGCCCGAATATTCTGGTAGCGTTGATCGCTAAGGGGCTATCTACATACACTTTGATCTTAGGCAGCTTACCATAGGTTTCTAATGTATCTAGCGTATGGACCAACTCTTGTGTTCTACCGATGCTAAAAGCGGGAATGATGAGTTTACCTTTTTTCTCTACACAAGTTTCTTGAATGATGCGTAAGAAACGTTCGTCTTGGTCTGTTCGGGCTTCGTGCTCTTTATAGCCGTAAGTAGATTCACAGATCAAAGCATCACAAGCAGGCATAGGGTGTGGGTCTTTGAGAATGGGGCGGTCGGGTCTGCCTATATCTCCAGTAAAACCGATGACCTTTTTCGTGCTGCCATCTTCATTTTTCACTCGTATAGTAACACTCGCACTTCCTAAGATATGTCCCGCATCTCTGAATAAAACATCCACATGGGGCAGCAATGGGTACCAGCGGTCATAACCCATACCTATGAACTGATTCATGCAGCGACTTACATCTCTTTTTGTGTATAAGGGCTTCGCGACACCGTGCGACCACCTGCCCGCTTTTTTATTCAGCCACTCGGCATCTCTTTCTTGTATACCCGCACTATCCATGAGCATGATGGCACATAGATCACGAGTAGCACTGGTGCATACAATAGGCCCTTCAAAACCATCTTTGACCAATCTGGGCAGTCGACCGCTATGGTCGATGTGCGCATGTGAGAGCAGTACCACATCAATGGTTTTGGGATCGAAGTACCAGTTTTTATTGAACTCGATCATTTCTTCGTCTCTACCTTGATAGAGTCCGCAATCTAATAGTATTTGTGTGCCATCATCCAGCGTGAGCAAATGGCAACTGCCGGTCACGGTACCTGCGGCACCGCAAAATTTCACGTTCATCATTCCTACTGTGCTATCAATTGAGCGATATTGATCGTAATATCGTCCAATATAGGAATATCTTGTGTCCAATCATGAATTTCCCAGGGCTGATTCGGCTTGGCGATCATCACTTTCCTTGAATCCGAGAAAATCCAGATCACTTTTTCTGTTCCGAATGCTAATAATTGATCTGTTTTTTGATGGAAGTAGCCTACTGAATCTTGTGCGGACTCTAAGCTTGCTTTAGTGTCGATTTCAATGACCACTTTGGGGGCAATTTTTAAATACTTATTAAGATGCTCTACAGCTTTTAGCTGTTTTTTATCAACAATGGCAATATCAGCCGCTCTCCAAGATTTGGCGTCAAATTGTAATCCGATCTCATTGGTCAATAATTGTAGGTCAGTAGAAAGTTTCCCACCCAGATAAATCACTAAATTGGTAATGATCAAAGATTGTAGGTAACTGCTGCCCATGAGTTCATCTATTTGTTTCTCCCCTGTTAAAACTTGTTTATAGCCTTTATAGTAAATGGGTTGACCATTTACCATTTCGTAGATTAATGATTCTGGTATGCTTACTACTGCTTTCATATTTAT
>JAHDGT010000454.1 GCA_020631675.1 Bacteroidota bacterium | reverse complement strand
TCAGGTGCGAAATACTCTTTGATCAGGGTACCGAACACATCTCGCACTGATGCGATAAGCTGTCCCTTTTGCAACTTCTCTGTCAACTCCACGTGAATGCTTAGTAAGCCTCCCACATCGGTATAGATCCAATATGAGCGCTTGCAGATAACGGTTTCCCATTGGGGCTTTTCTACTTCATCATCTGTCATCTCCAAGAAAGACAATACGTTGTGTACACCTTCCACCCCACTTTTGATCAGTCGCTTTTGAAAGGTGTTCGGATTGCCCACTTCTAATGTGATCGCAGGTATGTCAAGAGCATCCGCAGCACCTCTAAGTGTACCATCAGAAGGTGGGTTGTGTACAATGATTTGTGCGTTTTGCAATTTAGCCAGCTTACGTGTTACAGGGTGTTTCATGTCCGCCCGGATATAGTAAGAATTAACCCGCCCATTGCTGGCCGTGTGGAGGTCCAGTAAATAGTCAAAGTGCCGTACCAAGCGATTTACGAAACGATAGGCGTAAACCTGACTGACATTACCATCCTCCTTGCCTGGCATAATGTGGTTAAGGTCTACACCATCATTGAACCTGCGCTTTTTTCGAATAAAGGAAGGCACATTCACAACAGGTACGCCTACAATAACGCCTTGCAAACTAGACACATCAATTTCATTGAATAGTCGCTGAATCACCGGAATACCATTTAGCTCATTGCCATGTACAGCCGCTGTCAGTCCTAATACTGGAAAGTCACTCTTTCCCCTAGCTACTATAACAGGTATCTGAATCGGACTACCTAATCCATCCGCAATAAGTTGTAACCAGTATTTTCTAATGCTACAAACTGGGGTGTCTGTCAGCTCGAATGCCCTTATAGTAGGTATGCTTTCCTTATTGTTGTTGCTGGACATAGGCTACGATTTTATTTATGGTTTGCTGAATGATAGGACGTCCGCTTTGCTTTTCCGCTTGCGGAAAACCGCCGATGCTCAGGGTGTTGATCTCTGAAAGCACACGCTGCCCGTCGTTGCCGACCAATGTGTCAATGCCGCAGATCAATATGCCTTTTTCTTTTAAAACAGGTGCTAAGCAACTTATAATGCGCTCTTCGGCGGGTTCTATTTCCGCGGCTACGGATCTGCCGCCTTGTGCTACATTACAAAGCCAAGAGCCTTCGGGGGGGAGTCGCAAGGAAGCGGCCATTACTTCACCGCCTACTACAATGATTCGCTTGTCGCCTTTTGTCACCTGCTCTAAAAACTGCATGGCAAGTACCCCCTCTGTATGGAACTTAGGATGTACCTCTTCCATGTATTCCTCCCAGCGAAGTGTTCTACTACCATCTGTAAGTGATCCGTCTTGAAGCACTTTGACTATACCTTTGCCACCGTACTCCCTAAGTGGTTTTAATACAAGTGGAAACTGCTGCACGAAATCAAGAATGTCCGCCTTAGTACGGCATAAACGCATGGGCGGGCAAAGCTCCGGGAAGCCCAGCAAAAAGGCTTTGCTGCTGGTCTCAATAATGCCTTCCGGCTGGTTGATGACAGAAGTGTGCCCGTTTCTACATATGTCCGAAACGAAGTTCAGAAATTCATCGGTAATGGGTCTGGGCAGTCGCAAGAATAAGCCATTAAAGCTATTAATACGCTGTTGTTTCAGCCCTATGTTAAAGAGATTACCATCAGAACTAAATGCGAAATTTTCGTCTACTCTTTTTGCCCAAACAACATCCGTGCGCATATCCTTGAAAAAAGCATCATTATGAGAATAGTGCCTGCTGGCAACGTACACCTCAGATACTTCCTTATGCTGGCACAAACACCTTAAGAGTGCGTAAACGGAGTTTTCGGCACTGTGATTTTTATGATCGGTCAGCACCAAGATTCTGATCTTGTTCATAGCAGTATCTCATTCAGCAGTGTAGCGTCATTATTCAATGACTTGAACAGCTTCGCTCTGAAACGTCCTTTTGTGTTGAATAACTGCTTGCACATTTTATCAATGGCTATGGTAGATAAAACAGTTTGTATGTAAGCCTCGATCAGATCATCCAGGCCCAAACCCAACTTATTGAAATCCCGCCGATCCATCAACATCAGTCGGTTGGTGTCAGAATCCCAGCTGTTCTCCCCTTTTTTAATGGATAAATTGGTTCCAAGCATTGACCAAGAGTCGCTGCCTGATTCCAAGGTGTCAGATAGGGGCTTTTCCGTTCTTCTGGAATAGATACAAAGCGGGCGGATGCCGTTGGGGGTACTGCTGACCATCATTCTCAGATCCACTACATAGGTATCTCCTTTAGGGGTGGGGATGGTACCTACATGGTAGAATTTACCGCGTTCGCTACTCGAACTCCAGTTGTAGTTACCAATCAGACTTTGTACAATGTAACGTTCGTAGTCGATCTCCTCTGCCATGAAACTATCCAACTCCCTTTCATTCACGATGGTATAAACCCCTTGTCCGGCATTGCTGTACGGAATCTTTATGACAGCTTGTCCGCCCATCTTTTTGACCCATAAAGGAATTTCCGTCTTGCTCACATCCCAAATGGTCTCGGGAATATTGATGCGTAATCCGGAGTCCTCCAGCTCAGCGTTAAAAAGGTCATAGGCTTTAGCGGCCACCATCTTATTCCGCCCACCTGCCAAACAGGCGATGATCGGATTGACGATCTTGGTTTTCAGATGCATCGGAATGCGATTCCACGGACGCTGTGTCACGTATCGGAATACCGCTCTCAATGGGATCAGCTCTCCTGCTTGGCGCAGATGGATGATGCCATTTTCTATGACGATATGTTCATTGTCTTCATCAGAATAAAAAGGGATCAAGTAGACCTCCTCTTGAAATACATCAGCGATCACCGCGGCATAGCCAGAGGTTTCCATATAGTTTTTATCGTAGAGCACGGCCAGTTTGCCTTTGATCTTGGGCATGCCCTGTTTGGGCTTAATGGCATGTTTGAAAGTGCGCTCTACAAGCAAACGATAAGAACCATCTTCGCGATTATCGTCTATCAGCGGCATGGATTTTTGCCCGGAAGGACAAGAGTTGTTTTCGATGACGACCATTTGTCTTTTACCACCTGCCGAAGTAGAGTTGATGAGGTCAGCCCCTCCCCAAAGGAAGTGCTTGCATTTGTAGTTTAGTAATTCTTCCAGCTTAGACCGATCAACAGAAGGATGTAGATGTACATACCTTTTGATGATGCGTTTTTTATCTAAGTTGAGGAAGAAGTTCACCATAGGATGTATGGTGGCATTAAGCGCTTTAGGATACCAGTGACGTTCTGGGTTGAAGGCATCTACTGGTATGAGTTCTATTTGAGAACGCATGAGCAGTTAATGTTGATAAAGTAGGGTTATTAGAAAAAAGAAGTGTAGTGTATGAGTTGCTGTAATAGCTTTAGAGATCACCCAAGGTGAGGGCTGTTCTTCGTATAATGATTGTGAAAAGAGCTAATGATTGGGGCTATTGATTGGCTTCAGGTTTACTATATGGTGCGAATATAGACGCACTAATGGTATATTACTTGAATTAGAGAAGATTTAGTTTAAATATTTATTTGTTTAAATCATTCAGTCTTTGTTTTCAACTATATACTTTTAATCTCGCGTAAGGGATAGGAGTGGTACTAAATGGGATAGATGGGGCGTGAGTGCCTGCTTGGCG
>JAHDGT010000453.1 GCA_020631675.1 Bacteroidota bacterium | reverse complement strand
TAAAAGCAAAAACATGCGTTTTCTATTTATCCTATTCTTCGCTTTCATGAGCAGTCCACCAGATTTCAACCCTAGCAAGCTCGTTTCAGATTCAGAATTACTCATTTTCAAGTTCAAGCCAGATGGCGACCACTCTAATTGGTTGGTAGTGAATGATGTGGTAATGGGCGGGCGATCTTCTGCCAGTTTCCATATTAATGAAGCGGGAAATGGGGAGTTTGATGGTAAAGTCTCGTTAGAAAATAATGGAGGCTTTTCTTCAGTACGCTATACCTTCCTTACAGAACCCGTGGATGATTACAGCCATTTCGTACTCCGTGTTAAAGGCGATGGCAAACGCTACCAGTTCAGAACAAAAGCCGACGCGAGCGACTATCACTCCTATAAATACTACATTGAAACCACTGGTGATTGGCAAACGATTCGTATTCCCTTCTCAGAGATGTCGCCCACCTTTAGGGGTAGAAAATTAGACATGCCCAACTATCCGGGCGTGCATATGTCGGAAGTGGCTTTCTTGATCGCCAACTACAAAGCGGAGGATTTTACTTTACTGATCGATAAAATTCACGTGGAGTAAGTTTAGCCACACATCTCACCAAATTTCTTTGTGTAGCTTCGTGTTCTTCTTTCTTTGTGGTTAAAGACTTGGTCAAGTAGAATTTTTACTTACCACAAAGAACCAAGGGCACAAAGGAGCACAAAGTTTTTTTGCCTGCCGTTCTTGACTATAATCTTAGCCTTTAAAATCGTATGTTAGTTCTCGTAACATTTTGAGAACCGACATGCGATTTTTCATTTCCATCTGCTTCTTCCTCAGCACCATCTTACTGAGTTTAGTTGTAACAGCACAAGAAGCTTCACAACTGAAACACGCCAATTCAGCGCAATCTGAATTAGAGCAGTTCATACGCATGTATACCGAGGATGAAGCCGCGCTCTACCGCACCTATCGCATTCCCTCCTCCCCAGAAAGGATAGCTCGTTTGAACAGCTTTTACGAAGGCTATAAAAAAGACTTAGAAGCCTATCCTTTTAAGGAACTGAGCATTAACGGACAAGTGGATTATGTGCTTTTAGAGCGTTTGATCAATAATGAATTGTTCTTGTTGGACAAGCAGGAAAAAGGTTATGAAGCACAGTATAAATGGATCAAAGCTGGCGAGCCTTTATACCAAATCGAAAAAGACAGAAGAAGAGGGAAACGCTTAGATGCTAAAGCGACCGCCATTCAATTGCATGATATACAACAAGAAATCTCCAAGCTGAAAAGCGAGTTAAAAAAAGCGGATAAAACCTTCACTTCCGCTGAAGTCAAGCAGATCAAAGGCATCTTGAACGGGCAGCAGAAAGC
Source organism: Bacteroidota bacterium (assembly GCA_020631675.1). Taxonomy (GTDB): domain Bacteria; phylum Bacteroidota; class Bacteroidia; order Chitinophagales; family UBA2359; genus JAHDGT01. The sequence goes on along the minus strand of JAHDGT010000453.1, from coordinate 2,324 downwards.
TTTGCGGTCAGTCTATAAATTTTACAATGCTTATGATCCCGACTTTAGCTGGTGGGTCACAAAGCCACATGAAGCACTAGACAGTCTGTACAGCAGTTATGGTAAGCTATTCAATAAGAGAGTTGACCCGAGCACCAAGCAGAAAGACGATGGCAGTGGCATTATTGGTCAGCCCTTGGGCAGAGAAGAACTGATCAGACGTTTGCAGTTGCAATACATCCCCTACTCTCCTGAAGAATTGGTGAAGATCGCAGAAAAAGAATTCGCTTGGTGTGATGCCGAGATCAAAAAAGCGACAGAGGAAATGGGCTTTGGCAAAGATCGCAAAGCCGCCTTAGAAGCCGTCAAAGAAAGTCATGTGCCCGTAGGCGATCAGCCCGAGCTAATGACACAACTCTACAATGAATCTGTTGATTTTCTCAAGGAAAAAGACTTGCTGAGCATCCCTCCGCTTGCAGAAGAAACTTGGCGCATGACCATGCTCTCGGCTAAGGCGCAAAAGGTGAGTCCCTTCTTCTTAGGGGGTGAAGTTTTGTACATCTCCTACCCTACTGATGGCATGGCGCACGACTTGAAAATGATGAGCATGCGAGGCAATAATCCGCATTTTTCAAGGGCGGTGATCCATCATGAATTGATAGCAGGGCATCACTTACAGCAATTCATGACCAGGCGTTACAAAACCTACCGCAACCAACTGATCCACACTCCATTCTGGACAGAGGGTTGGGCTTTATACTGGGAGATGCTGCTCTACGACCAAGGCTTCCCACAATCACCCGAAGATCGCATGGGGATGCTCTTCTGGCGGTCGCACCGCTGCGCTCGCATCATCTTCTCCATCAACTACCATTTGGGCAAATGGACACCCCAAGAGTGCATCGATTTCATTGTGGATCGGGTAGGTCATGAACGTGCCAATGCCGAAGCAGAGATCCGTCGCTCTTTCGAGGGCAACTATGGTCCGCTTTACCAAATCGCCTACATGATCGGTGGCTTGCAGATATACGATATGAAGAGAGAATTGGTAGACAATGGAGACATAAGCCTCAAAGCATTTCACGATGCCATACTAAGAGAAAACGTCCTTCCTATAGAATTGCTTCGGGCTATTTTGAAGCAAGAAGGACTTAGTCCAGAGTATAAGAGCAAGTGGAAGTTTTATCCTTCTTTGAAGTGATTACAATTCTACTCTAACTTATATCGAATAGGTAATGTATAAGCTACTTTGACTGGCTTGCCATCTTGATGTCCGGGATGCCAATTCGGCATCTTTTTCACTAAATTGACTGAGGGGATTTTTAATAAATCACATACCCCTCTATCTGACCTAACATCTGTCACCTTCCCCATCTCATCTATCATAAACTTAACGTAAACAGTACCCTCAATTCCACCACGTCTTGCTTTGCCCGGGTATTTAACATGTTGACTCAAAAAAGTCCCTAAAGCATTATTTGTACATTTTTGCATCGCCTCTTTATCTATCGCTCTATAGCAGGATCCGAATTGAGGTAAAAGCTCATCCTGTACCTCAGCTTCACCTTCTATCAATTCCCCTTTCTCGTATACCCAACGCTGAACCTCTTGCCCCAAAGAATCGTATTCCATACATTCACCTTGCAAAGTATCATTTACATAATTCCATAAACGGTTTATCTCCCCATTTTCAAAATAATCAAGCCATTCCCCCTGTTTTAGCCCATTGCTATAAGATCCCTCTCTCCATATTTTATTATTGTCATACTTTATCCAAATGCTGTCTTTCTCTCCATCCTTATAAAAGCCCTCTTCGTCTAAATCACCATCATCCCACCAGGTTTTATATGGCCCCTGCATTGTAGACCCAAACCTTGAAGAACTTGCCCTAACAATACCAATCAACTGTTTTGTGTCCGGATAATACATTCTAGAAATATACTCCCCTTCCTTCGTCACCGTCGTAACTGTATTGAACGTTTCATTTAATTTATGCTCTCCATCTGGTATCAAATGGTCATAATAGCCTTCTGGGAAAGGCTGTGCTTCAGCTTTTATCGGATTCACCATTGCAATCATCACAAAAGAGACCCAAAAACAAAACAAAATTCTCATAACATGGATTTTTTAGCCTGAACGAAACACAAATATACATCAATGCAATTTGATTATAATGGCGCATGCCCGCAATAAAAAGGGGGATGTTTTTTCATTCAACGTGGATTCGTATCGAGGCTAATTATTGGGGTTCGGCAAAAAGACGTTATGATATAACGTCTCTACGGTTCATCCCCCTTTTTACTGCGGGCACCGGGCTATCCGTTCCTACAAAATGGGCTATCTGG
>JAHDGT010000452.1 GCA_020631675.1 Bacteroidota bacterium | reverse complement strand
TTTGAACGGATAGCCCGGTGGACGCAGTGAAAGGCTGACGCCTTTAGACATAAGATATAAGACGTAAGACATAAGATTTCCTGCTCGATGCCGAGTTTCCTGTGTGCGATGGTTTAAAGACTTTTATTGCGGGCACGCGCCCTAATAAAAAAAATACATGACCAAGGCATGACCTGAAGCACGATTGTGGTCTTAATGCGGGTGAGGGAGACTATATAAACTCTTCGCCGGCTTTTATCGTTAAATGTAGTACTTTTGAAGGGTGATTTTTATGAACGAACGCTATTGTTCATGCGATCGCTACAAAACCTCCAAGCACGAATTAATATATGTCCACAACACTAATTGACAGCAGTTATCAGCAGTATCGTTCTTTATTGGATGAAGTCTTTAAGTCGCTGCATGATTTGACGATCCAGGTTGATGATAAACAATTGGGTACGACGGTCAATGATCTGCGTACGCAATTGCATGAGCCTTTTCTATTTGTAATAGTGGGGGAGGTGAAAGTAGGCAAGAGTAGCTTTGTGAATGCTTTGTTGGAAAGTGAGAAGGAGATCTGTAAAGTCGCACCGGATCCTTGTACGGATACCGTGCAACAGATCGTGTATGGTACGGAGGAAAGTACGATCGTGATCAATCCGCATTTAAAAAAGATCACTTTGCCGATCGATATTCTGAAGAAAATCGCGATCGTGGATACGCCGGGTACCAATGCGGTGATCGAGCAGCACCAAGAGATCACGGAGCGTTTTATACCAGTTAGCGATCTGATCATTTTCGTATTTGAGGCTAAGAACCCTTACCGACAATCGGCTTGGGAGTTCTTTAACTTGATCAATAAGGAGTGGCGTAAAAAAGTGGTGTTCGTATTGCAGCAGGCGGATCTGATGGATGAGGAGGATCTACAGATCAATATTAAAGGCGTGCGCGATCATGCGATCAAGCAGGGAATTGCTGAACCACAGGTGTTCGCATTGAGTGCGAAGAAAGAGCTTAAAAAGGAATCGGACAGTGGCTTTAAGCCCATGCGTGAATTCGTAAGACAAACGATCACGGGCGGTAACAACATCCGTATGAAGATCCAGAGCTTGATGGTGACATCGGGCAAGATCATGGATACGGTGGACGATGGCTTGAGCCTACGTAGAGCACAACTTAAAAAAGACAGTGCTTTCCGTGATAATGTGAATCAGTTATTAGACGGTGCGCAGGATAAAACGGCATCGCAGACCGATGAATTAGTAACAGAATTATTAGAGGAGTACGATACGGTAACTGGCGAAATTCAAAAGGACTTTGAGCGTGGTCTGGGGGTAGTGACTTTATTGAAGAAATCGATTTTCTCTTTATTTGACCGTAGTCAGAGTATTGAGGAATGGATGGAGACCATTACGGAGCGTTTTGATAAAGACCTTCGTCCGGCATTAGAGAAAAAGTTAAGAGAGGGCATCAAAAACATCGCTGAAAGCGTGAAGCAGATGGCGGAGATCATTGACAAGGAGATCAGAAAGAATAGGGGAGATGTGGAGACGAATAACACTGTTTTCAGTGCCATTTCCGAGAAGCGTCACGATAAGATGGAGGAGCTGCAAAACAATATTGAGGACCTGATCGACGAGACGGAGAAATTCTTGAGTGATGATATGACGGATCGCTCGTCGAGCTTGATCCCTAATATGTACACAGGAGGTGCTTTAGCGGTTTTAGGAGGTATTTTGGCTGGTGTTACCAGTACTATGGCTTTTGATATTACGGGTGGTGTATTAGCGGCTATTGGCTTGTCGGTAGCGGGTGTGATCACAGTGGTACAGCGCGGACGTATTGTAAAAGAGTTCGAAGAAGAGATCGCGAAAGGTAGAGGCACTTTAGAAGAAGAAGTACAGCGCAATTTAGGCGCTTATGTGAAAGAAATCCGCACCAAAATTGACAACAACTTCTTAGAGTTCGACGCCTTTGTGAACAAGGAGCGCAGCAACTTAGCGGAGGTGACCGAAAGTTTCAATGAGATTCAACAAAAGTTTGACGGGATCAAGAAGGATTTGTCCTTGTAGTTTTTTGGATACGAGAGCCATGTACTCTTTTTCATTAAAAAATAAAAGTCAATTATTTGAACATTATTTTAATTTTGCATATTTTTATTGTTTTTTAGTTTGAGACGAAGTCGTAAGTTTGCTTTACTATTACTACCCATGATATGCAAAACTTAGATACAACACTACACTTCTTGATCAAACATACCCCTGCTGCGGTGGCTATGTTTGATCAAGAAATGTGTTATTTAGCCCATAGTGATAGGTGGTTGATCGATTATCAATTAACGGATCAAAATTTAATTGGACGTTCTCACTATGAGGTTTTTCCTGATGTTTTGGAACGTTGGAAACAAGACCACCAGCGTGTTTTAAGAGGTGAGGTGTTTGTTAATGAAGAAGATCATTGGATTCGCGATGATGGAACCGATGTGTATCTCAAATACGAATTAAGACCTTGGAAAGATGATAAGGGTGAAATAGGTGGTTTGGTAATGTTTACTGAGGTCATTACCGAAATGGTAAAAACCAGAAAAGCACTTGAGCAGAGAAATAAAGAATTACAAAGTATTTTTGATGCCTTTCCGGATCTGTTCTTTAGATTAGATGCAGAGGGTCGCTATCTTGATTTCAAAGCAGGTATGAAGGCGACTTTTATGCCACCTGAAATGTTTTTAGGTAAAAAGATAGTTGATATCATGCCGCCGGAAGCGGCAGAATTCCAAATGGGCTTGCTCACGGCTTGCTTAAAAATGCAAGAAGTGGTCAGTGCTGAGTACAGTTTGCCCGGAGATAATGGGCTAGAACATTTTGAGGTGCGTTTCTTGCCTTTGACTGAAAATGAGGCATTAGCGGTTGTAAGAGAAATAAGTATACTTGTGAACAGCAGAAATGAGCTGAGAAAAACTGTAGAGGAATTAAAGACTTCTAATATAGATTTAGAACAGTTTGCTTATGTTGCCTCACACGACCTTAAAGAACCCATTCGCATGATCGGTAGCTTCTCGCAATTGATTAAAAGAAACTATGCGGATAAATTAGATGATAAAGGAAAGCAGTATCTCGATTTTATCTTCGAGGGATCTGATAGAATGAAAGACATTACGGATAGCTTATTGGAATTTTCTCGTGTAGGGCGGAAAGAGCAAAAGTTAGTCAGAACGGATATAAGGCAGTTAATAAATGAACGCTGTATTCAATTGTCGGTTTACATCTTGGAAAACAATGCGCAAGTAAAGAATCAAGTGAATGATTGCTTTCTCGACTGTAATTCGGATCAAGTGGCACTGGTGTTCCAGAACTTGATCCACAACGCCATTAAGTTTAATAATAGTGAACAGCCTAAAGTGGTCATCAGCGTAGAAGAAGTGGAGAATGAATATGTTTTTTCTGTTCAGGATAATGGCATAGGCATAAACGAAGAGTATACCGAGAAAGTCTTCAAAATTTACCAACGTCTGCATGATAGACGGGATTTCAAAGGGACAGGAATTGGTCTTGCCCTATGTAAGAAGATCATAGAACGTCATCAAGGAAAAATTGGTTTCAAAGAGAATCCTGAGGAAACAGGAACTATTTTCTACTTTAGCATCCCAAAATTAGGATGATGAGGTAGTTTAAAGTTTCTTGATGCTGGCGAAAAATCAGGATTTTTAGTGCTGTT
>JAHDGT010000451.1 GCA_020631675.1 Bacteroidota bacterium | reverse complement strand
AGCCCGACCACGCAGTAAAAAGGGGCAAAACCGTACAAACGTCCTGTACGGGCGTCTACCGCGCTGAATCAATAATTTATTGAACGACAGAAAATCTCTCCTTTTTATTGCGTGGATGCGCCCTGAAGGTACAAAAAACTATTGATTTAACTTAAAAAAAATAGAAGGTGATATTTATGTAAGAAATTGATTTAGAGTTTTTTATGATTGTATTTGATGTGATGTTTTGTCCTTATTTCGCTTAAAAATAGAGAAATAAGTTCTTGGCATCGTATGAAAACTGTATGAAATTGTGTGTAGAATTGAAGAAACGACTTATGAAACATCTACCAAAGCAATTTTTATATACAATAGCCCTACTATTGATTTTCTTTTGTGGGGGATATGCTAATGCTCAAACTTGGGAACATATCGATGCTGTGAATGGACAAGGGGTGGAATTAGTGGAAATGCCTAATGGAGATTTACTACAGCTTTTCTATTATTGGTCGCCACTGGATGTGACCAGTGAAGAGCTATTGCCTTTTGTGGGCATGAACCGGTTTTCGAATACAGGAGATTTGATCTGGTCTAACTTTACGAATATAGATGAAGGCATTGATTTTTTACATCCCAGAGAGTTGATTTCATTGGCTGAAGGCGGTTTTTTCGTTTTGGGTGAGGATGTATCGGGTTACGAGAATTTTGCGATCAGAAATGATGAGGGGGCACTCCAATTAAGTGGTTTTTCATTTTCTGAAGAGGGGCGAATAGAAGATGTGATAGAAGTAGAAGATGGTTTCGTTTTCGTGGGCAGTACACCAGGTGTAGCATCAGATGCGCTGATTCAAAAGTATGATCAGGAGATGAATTTAGTGTGGACGGAAACTTATGGTTTACCGGATGTGGATGATAATGCGGCGGACATCATCCGTACGGAAGATGGTGGCTATGCGGTGATCGGACAACGTAATGGTGATGGCGATATAGATGTTTTCTTCTTAAAGATGTCTGAAGATGGAGAGCTGGAGTACAGCAAGAACATTAATATTAACGCGAACGATCAAGTTTATGCGGTCAAAGAAGTGGATGGTGATTTTGTGGTCATGAGCTATTCTCCGGGAGATGGGGTTTACCTGACTCGTTTTAATGAATCGAGTACGATCTGGCAAAATGGATATGACATTATGATCGCGGATAAATTCGGTAGAGGAGGAGATCATTTTACCATTAGCCCTGAAGGTGGATTTGTGATCTGTGGATTTACCCTGTCTATACCAGATACCCATGCTCGTCTGGTTTTTGTGTCCGAGGAAGGAGATTTGATAGAAACGATCGATCATGAAAGGCCGGAAGCAAGTGTATATCACGAGATAATTGCTTTGAGCACAGGAGGATATGCCCTGACCGGATTCTATAGTGATGAGTACGGTGTAACATGGGATTTTGAGGATGAAGATTTTGAAGATCAGTTCGGAACGGTTAACCACCCGCTCATAGTTGTTATTGACGAATACGGTAAGTTTAATAATGTAAGTCTATCAGGACGTGTTTATGAAGACGCTAATGGCAATTGTGTTTTTGATATCGGAGAGGCTGTTCTACCCAATCAGATCATTAGCTTAAATGCTGGAGGGCAGTTAGCGATCACCGATGCGGATGGATGGTACAGCTTTCAAACAGATACGGGTTCGCATTTCTTGAGTTACTATCCGGATTATCCTTGGGAAATAGCATGCTCTGGTCCAGGTACCGCAATCACCGTCACCTCACCCAATAGTACAATAAGCGATTTAAATTTTGCTTTAGCACCTACCGTTGCTTGCCCGCAGTCCGTGCTGAATATATCTACAAGTACATTACGTCCTTGTGAAACAGCGGTTTACAACATTCAAATCTTCAATCAAGGTTCTGCCCCTTTAGATAGTATTAGTCTACAGCTGTTCATAGACCCGTCTTTATCTTTTGTGACGATGAACAGTGATGCAACAGGAAGTATCATACTGAATGAAACGACAAATGCTTATGATGTTGTCATAGATCAAACCATAGGCGTTGGGGAGGCGTATGTTTTTGAGGTCGTACTAGAGATTCCTTGTGACATCCCACTTGGTGCGACTTTGTGCGTAGAAGGAGTAATGAACGATGCGGCCTACTGTAGTATAGATGACTCAGCTTGGGATAATTCGAATATAGAGGTGCGAAGTGAGTGCGACGGAGCCGAGGTTATATTCAGAATCCAGAACACAGGCGCAGGTGATATGTCCGAAGAAGTACCCTACGCTATTTTCGAAGATGAGATAATCGGAGGAATGTTAGAAGGCATTATGCTTGAAGCCGGTGAAGAAATAGAGATAACTAGACCGGCGAATGGAAGTACATGGCGCTTGATCACGGCACAAACTTCTTCTCATCCATTTGTAGGTGTAGATATTCCACAGAGTGCGGTCGAGCGATGTGGAGAAGAGGACCCCAGTTTAGGATTCATCACTGCATTCCCAGATAACGACTTACTGATTTTCAAAGACATTCACTGCCAAGAAGTCGTCGGCTCTTATGACCCTAACGACAAACAGGTTTTCCCCAAAGGGCGATCTTACTACCAATACATCGAGAACGATACCAAATTAGAATACCAGATCAGGTTTCAAAATACCGGCACGGCACCAGCTTATAGAGTGGTGTTAAAGGATACCATTGATACGGATGAACTCAATCTCGCCAGTTTAGAATTGGGTGTGAGCAGTCACCCTTACACTTGTGCCATAGAACAAAACAACATTCTCGTTTTTACATTCGACCCCATAGAGCTACCCGATAGCACGACCAATTTAGCGGAAAGTCAAGGCTATGTGAATTATAAGATCCGCCAAAACCAATACAATGATTGCACTGCTGAAGTGACCAATAGAGCGCACATCTATTTTGATTACAACTTGCCCATTGCCACTAATCAAGTTGTTCAACACTATAAGTGTGATAAACTACCTGTTGAATTGATGTCTTTCTACGCACATCCCAATCCAGGTACACAAATCAAACTAAGCTGGATTACCGCCAGTGAAGCATATACTTATAGCTTTGAAATTGAGTCAAGTGAAAATGGTCAAGATTTTAATACCGTAGGAGAGGTTTTAGCAAGTGCGGACATCAGTCAAAACCCTTTGCACTACACTTTTACGGACACGGAAACCAGTACCAGCACTGGTCGCCCCTTATATTACCGATTGAAGATCAAGGATCTGGACGGTCGCTTCGAGTATTCTCCGGTCATTGCTGTTGTAGATGACTTACCACAAAACGAAAATCATCGCTTATACTTTAATGCAGCGGACAATCAGCTACAACTGATCAATATACCTGCTCATGCGAATGTGAGCTTGCAACTATTCAGCCTGAGCGGGCAGTCATTCTCTTACGAAAACAAAACAGCTAACGATAAAATCTCTGTAAATACCTTACCAAGAGGCGTCTATCTCTATCAAATACTAGATGGGGAGAGAATATTAAGTACTGATAAAATTTTAATCAATTAGAGCATTCATTTGGGCGCATCCACGCAATAAAAAGGGGGCATGTTTTTTCATTCAAAATGGGGTTCGTGAACGGCAAAATTTGTTGTCTTCGGCAAAAAGACGTTGCATGCAACGTCTCTACAATAATCCCCCTTTTAACTGCGTGGTCGGGCTATCCGTTAAAATTCAGCCCCTGCCTGCTGCTGTTTG
>JAHDGT010000450.1 GCA_020631675.1 Bacteroidota bacterium | reverse complement strand
ATGCGACTTACGCCTATACTTGGGAGTGGCATTGGTCACCACAGGAAGCAGGTGTAGACCATCCTTGGTTGGGTTCCAATGGCTGGGAAGAGGTCACCGAAACTTGGAATGACTTCCAATATATTCCTAAAACAAGTGAACGCTACAATACCCCATTCTATGATTTCGCTGACTGGAGACATAAGGATAAGTTCGAGCGTATGATCAAACGCCCTTACAATCCTATGGAGCGAGTGATCCGTACTGCTGCTATGATCAAAGGGGAGAACCCTTTCATTATGATCGTAGATGATATAGAAAAGGACGATGATGTGCACAACTACAAATGGGTGGCACAGATCGCTCGTGATTTAACGATCGAGTCGACCAATGTGAATATTGATGATTGTGATTACCAGTGTGATGTGATCCTTAAAGAGCCGGATGCTACGGGCGATCGTAGACTATTAGTGCGTTTCTTGCAGATGAACAATTATGATGGCGTAAGTGCTCCTGCTTATATTGACGAGTTAGAATATACCGACTTCTTTAGTGGCAACAGCTATACCTCTAATCCCAACTGGGTGCGTACTCGTTTGGTGGCGGAGAGCAATAGCGTAGCCCCTGATTTTAAGGTGATGCTATACCCTTACACACTAGGAGATGAGCTACCTACAACGGTTTGGAACAGCGCACATGATAGCTTGCAAGTGAGCATTGGCAATGACCAACATTTGATCGCTTTCCAAGCTCAAGCTGGTGGCAGAACTTTGATCGAGCATACCCCATTGAGTGGAGGTGCATTACAGCCTGTTCAGGTGAATGCGATTTTAGAAGGTGCTTTTGATCCCAGTACGGGCATGATGCACACTACGCTTAGAGATGAAAATTTACTGCCCCTCTCCCAGCCTTTCAATACGGCGCCGTGGAATTATATGTCGACTGCCGAGTCTTTTGCGAGTGCGGGTGATATTCCGCTGAATGCGGTGGATTGGGTTTTGGTGGAGTTGCGCGACCCTACTGATCTGGATAATGTAATTGAACAGAGAGCCGGTATTTTATTGGCTGATGGCAGCGTGGTGGATGTGGACAACACCATCAATGGCATTGGCTTTGGCAGCATGCAGCCGGGCGAAAATTACCATGTGGTGATCCGCCAGCGCAATCATATGGATCTACTCTCGGCTACTGCTATACAAGCCCATTGCGGAGATATGTCGGTTGACTTTACGGATGTGACGAATATCACTGGTGGCGCTACGCAGGTGGTGCTCTTGCCTAATGGTGCTTATGCCATGCTGGCGGGGGATCATGACGGGAACGGTGTGATCTTAGTTGCGGATCTGAATGAGTATCTCGCTCAGTCTTCTTTAATCAACGGCTATCTGAAGGGTGATGGCAATTTGGACAGCAATGTTACCGTGGCTGATTTTAATTTGTATAAGCCTAATGGTAGTGCCATTGGGGTGGATGAGATTCGGTATTAAAAAATAAAAGCCCCTTGATTGTTCAATCAAGGGGCTTTTATTTTTTAGCTAACGCCACTGCCATTCTCCGCATCTCCGGGGCTGACGAAGTGGAGCTTACCGCCACTTTCCGCCATGAGGATCATGCCTTGGCTTTCCACGCCTCGCAGCTTACGAGGGGCGAGGTTCGCTAGTAGCAGCACCTTTTGTCCGATCACCTCCTCTGGGGTATAGTGTTCGGCTATGCCGCTGACCACTGTACGTTGTTCGAAGCCCAGATCCACGGTCAGCTGTAAGAGCTTCTTCGCCTTCTTCATTTTTTCGGCAGTCGTGATCGTTCCCGTGCGAATATCCATCTTCATGAAATCATCGTACTGTATGGTGTCTTTCACTGGCTCATAGCTGGGTCCTTCCGCTTTTGCTTCATTAGCCGCTTTTGCCGCCGCCAATTTATCTTGTTGCAGTTGAATAGCCGCATCATCAATACGTCCGAACAAGTGCGCGCCCTTCTCGATCTTCCTGCCCGCTGCCGTTCGGAAAGCACCCTCAATAATGGCTTTCACCTCCGCCTCGTTCAAGTTCAAGTAGCCGCGCAATTTCGGAGCCGTGAAGGGCAAGAATGGCTCGGCATAAACAGCGATCACCGCGATAATATCCAAGCAAGTTCTTAGAATGCCGGCAGTCGTGTCCGCATCCGTTTTGAATAGCTTCCAGGGTTCGGTATCGGTTAAGAACTTATTCCCCATCCGCGCTACATTCATCAGCTCGCTCAGGGCATTTCTGAATTCGTACTTATGTACCAAAGTATCCAGCGTTTTAGGGAAGGCTTTCAGGCTATCATAAATGGCTGCTGTTTGTGCCTCCAAAGCCGTTTCTACGGCTGCCGGAATTTCAGGAATCTCACCACCGAAGTACTTATTGGTCAGCACCAATACCCGGTTCACGAAATTACCCAAGATCGCCACCAGCTCATTATTATTACGCGCTTGCAGATCACTCCAACTGAAGTCGCTGTCTTTATTCTCCGGCATATTCATGCTCAGCACATAGCGCAGCACATCCTCCTGCCCGGGAAAGTCTTCTAAAAAGCTCGATACGCCTACCACATGATTTCGAGAGGTACTCATCTTATCGCCTTCCAAATTCATGAATTGGTTGGCGGGCACATTGGTGGGCAATACATAGCCCTCTCCTCTCAACTGCAATAACATCGGAAAGATGATGCAGTGGAAAACGATATTGTCTTTACCAATGAAATGCACCAGCTTGGTGTCTTCCGACTGCCAGTAGCTTGCCCAGTCATCCGTCAAAGCCTTCGTCGCACTGATGTAGCCGATCGGCGCATCTAACCACACATACAACACCTTGCCTTCCGCCCCTTCTAGAGGAACAGGCACCCCCCAATTCAGATCCCGCGTCATCGAACGAGGCTGTAAACCGTCTTGAAACCAGGATCTACATTGCCCCAGTACATGCTTCTTCCACTTCTCCGTGCCCTGCGCTGCCTCGATCCAGTTTTTCACCTGCTCTTGGTAGCGATCCATAGGCAAAAACCAATGCTTAGTGGTTTTCAATTCGGGCTTATTCCCACTCAACGTACTCACCGGATTGATCAGATCCGTCGGACTTAATGCTGACCCACAGCGTTCACATTGATCGCCATAAGCCTCTTCATTCCCGCACTTCGGACAAGTGCCTTTGATGTAGCGATCCGCTAAAAATTGATCGTATTCCGCATCATAATACTGCTCGCTCACCTGCTCCGTGAAAACGCCCTTATCATACAAGGCCTTGAAAAAAGCAGATGAAGTTTCCCGATGCAAATCACTCGATGTACGGTGATAGATGTCGAAACTCATTCCGATCTTATCAAAATCCGCCTTATTGGTCTCGTGGTACTTGTCCACGATCGCCTGTGGCGTTGTGTCCTCTTGCTTGGCCCGCATCGTGATCGCCGCGCCATGTTCGTCACTACCACAGATGTACAACACATCTTCTCCTGTCAAACGCAGGTAACGCGCGTAAATATCCGCCGGGATATACGCACCTGCCAAATGCCCCACATGCAAAGGTCCGTTCGCATAAGGCAAAGCCGAGGTGATCAAATAGCGTTTTGATCGCTTGTTTTCAGTCATGATTTATCGTTGACACTCAGACATAAGACATAAGACATAAGACGTAAGATTTCGTGCTTCCACCAAAATCCATATTGCTTAGCCTTCACATCCACATCAAAGCTATTTTGCGCGAAGATAATATTTGG
>JAHDGT010000449.1 GCA_020631675.1 Bacteroidota bacterium | reverse complement strand
ACCAGCTATTAAAAAGTACTTTGAGCCAGAAATGATGATCGGCTATGTTTTCATCAGCAACCTCCTCGCGAGCGCTTTGGTCTTCGCTCTCCTACTGCCCGATCTTTTAAAAATCCAGCTCCGCTTCGATTCCACCCTTTGGAAAAAAATGACCCACTATGCCTGGCCACTTATAATAGTAGGCTTCGCGGGCAGCATCAATGAATTACTGGATCGCCAGTTCATTAAATACTATCTCAACAACCCCATTGAGGTCAATATGGAAAAACTAGGCATTTACAATGCCTGCTACAAACTCTCCATATTAATGACCATGTTCACGCAGGCTTTTCGCTATGCGGCCGAACCCTTTTTCTTTTCTCGTTCAGAATCCTCAGACGCCAAGCAAGTCTATGCCATATCCATGCGCTATTTTGTAATTGTAGGCACATTGATCTTTGTGGGCGTCGCGCTCTTTATAAATGTATTCAAGTACCTGATCTCTGACCCAGCTTATTGGGTCGGTTTATCCATCGTGCCTCCACTCCTGATTGCCAATCTATTTTTAGGCATTTACTACAACCTCAGCATCTGGTATAAATTGACCGATCGTACCAGAACCGGGGCCGGTATTGCCGCGGTAGGAGCTGTCATCACCATAGTCGCCAATCTGATCCTGCTTCCGATCATAGGTTACGAAGGGGCCGCTTGGGCCACATTGATCTGTTATATTAGTATGGTGGTCATTTCCTACCTGCTCTGTCAGAAATACTACCCCATCCCCTATGAAATACGAAGCATGTCCATCTACTTAGGAATTGCTTTAGCCCTATTCGCGATAGATGCCTTTTTGATCAATAGTCTGGCATTGAATTTCTGGATCTCGCACGCATTAAAAGCAATGATCGTATTGGGCTTTATGGGCTACATTTTCTTTAATGAACGCAACTATGCTCGGCAGTTGAGTTGATCACCTACTTAATTCTCAATTATGGAGAAAGCAGAAGCCATCGTCATCGCGCTAAGTAAAAGTGCTACACACACTTTTAGTAAAGCCAATTGCGAGCAAATCAACTTATTAAAAGGATTGGGCGTAGAAGGAGATGCGCATATGGGCGCAACTGTAAAACATCGTTCAAGGGTAGCAAAAAATCCGAACCAACCCAATCTAAGACAGGTTCACCTAATACATAAAGAGCTTTTCGATGAATTAAAAAGTAAAGGCTTTAGTGTATCTCCTGGTCAAATTGGAGAGAACATCACCACCCAAGGCATAGATTTAAGTACTTGGACAAAAGTAAGCGTATAGCTCATGGCGCCGCTATTTTAGTTGTAGCCAAGGCATGAAAAACGAGGTATAGCAGCGCTAAATGAGGCTTTTCATAACGCAGGATACGACTAAAAGAGCAAGTCAGGAGCAACGATTATTTTTGTCCGAGTACTTATTAGCACTGCCAAGAGATACAGTTTTATCAATTGGAGAAACAGCAAAAATTCAAGTAACAGGTTTACGTAACCCATGCAAACAACTAGACGGTATACAAAGCGGATTAATGCGCGCTGTACTAGATAAAGATGAAGAAGGAAATCTGATCCGCAAATCAGGTATCATGGGAATTGTTTTGGAAGGTGGAGTGATTCGAGTTGATGATAAAATACAAATTACTTTGCCTAACAGACCTTTTGCTAAATTGGAAAGAGTGTGATCGAAGTAAGTGAAAAATAGATGTAGTTATTTCGGTTGGGGCTTTTGAGATGAAAGATCAGGCTTTTGTTTTTACCGAAGTTCTTCTTTAAAGGAATCGCAGCGTACTTACTTGAAAGAATACAAATAGATAAGCCATCCTATGAAAGACCAGACCTTCATTCTAATCGCTATAGTACTACTGCTCTCTTGCTATGCCTGCTCCACCAACGAAAATCAAGGTCAAAAGATAAAAATTCAGGAGACCATCACTACTGTAGATGAACTACGCGAGCACTCTCATGAATTTGATAAAGCAGAAGTCATTACCGTAACCGAAGGCGTTCATGTAGCTGTAGGTTTTGGCTTAGCCAATTCCATTCTTTTAGAAGGGGAAAACGGCAATATCATAGTAGACTGTAACGAAAGCAATGATGTGGCCAAAAGAGTGAAAGCCGCATTCAATAAAATCAGTGATAAACCCATCAAGGCGATCATCTACACCCATAATCATGCGGATCACATTTTCGGTGCCGCTGTAATGGCGGGCGATGATCAACCAGCTATCTATGCGCACGAACTGACCAATTACTACATCGATCGCTTGCTAAATGTAGTACAGCCCGTCATTGGTCGCCGAAGCAATAGAATGTTCGGTAATTACTTAGACACCATCAACCACATCAATTGTGGTATCGGTCCGTTTTTAGATAATCAACCCACTACTTCCCGTTCACTACTACGCCCCACCATCACCTTCAAAGATGAATTAGAAGTAGAAATAGAAGGACTGAAAATTCAATTGGCCCATGTGCCCGGAGAAACAGATGACCAACTCTATGTTTGGATGCCCGAGAAAAGAGTACTCTTATGTGGTGATAATTTCTACAGATCATTCCCCAACTTATACACCATCAGAGGCACACCCTATAGAGATGTGAAACAGTGGGCCAGCAGCTTAGATAAAATGCGCTATCTCAAACCCGCATTCTTAGTGCCCAGCCATACCCAACCCCTAAAAGGAGAAGAAAAAATCCAAAAAGCACTAATGGATTATGCCGATGGCATTCGCTACGTACACGACCAAACCATTAGATACATGAACGCTGGTTTTACCCCTGATGAAATCGCCGAAAAGGTAAAATTGCCTCCACATTTAAATGACTCGCCCTACCTAAAAGAATTCTACGGAAGAGTAGACTGGTCGGTCAAAAATGTATTCACCGGCTATATGGGTTGGTTCGATGGCAATGCCTCCACTTTATTACCACTAGCAAGTCTGGAAAAAGCAGAAAAAATGGCTGATCTGGCCGGAGGGAAAAACAAACTGCTCGAAAAAGCGCAAATTGCTTTGCAAGATAAAGCTTATCAATGGTCCTTAGAATTAACAGACCATCTCCTCCGCCTGTCTCCTGATGATCAAACCGTCAAAGACATCCGCTACGAAAGTCTCATCCAATTGGCCGCTCAGCAATCCAATCCCAACGCAAGGCATTATTTCCTCAGCCAAGCCGTCGAAGTCAAAGGCGGAAGCATGGATTTAGACGTACAACGCCCTGTTGAAATGGTACACGAAGTACCACTCTCCGCACTATTCGGCACCTTGAGCGTATGCACCAAATCAGAAGACTGTCTCAGCTATAATAAAAAGACACTTTTCCACTTCACCGATACCGATGAAAAATGGACCGTCTGGGTCAGAAATGGTGTAACAGAAGTACAAGCCTTCGCCTTAGAAACCCCCGATCTGACCGTTACCACCACCACCAAAGTATGGAAAGAATTAGCCGCAGGACTACGCTCTCCGATCAGTGTGCTATCCAGTGGGGATCTAAAAGTAGAAGGCGGACTGAATCAGTTCCGGATTTTCTTTGATAAATTCGAGAAGTATTAAAAGGGCGCGTACCCGCAATAAAAGCCTGCGCTAGCAGGCGGAAAAACCATTGGCATACAGCACGAAAATCTCACGTCTCGAGTCTCATGTCTCGAGTCTAATAAAGCGCAGCCTTTCACTGCGTCCACCGGGCTATCCGTTAAAATTCCCCGCCTGCCTGCTGCTGTTTGGCAGGCGTAAA
>JAHDGT010000448.1 GCA_020631675.1 Bacteroidota bacterium | reverse complement strand
TTAACGAACTTCAAAACATATACATTGCCTTGTGCTGCTATTCGAATAAAATAAACACCATTTCGCAGGCTAGATACATCTATGCTTCCGTTATAAGAGGAAAGTCTTACGGGTGTGTGCTTGCCATCTAAGGAAGAGATGCTAATGCTTTGAACCGAGCTATTATCGCTTAGCCCTAAAATACTCAATTCTTCTGTTGTAGGGTTGGGGTAGAGGGATAATGTTTGATCAGTAGTATTATCATTTAGGTTGTCTATGCCTGTGTCCGGATCGTAAGTGTAGACTGTGATTTTATCTGTACCACCTTCTGCCGCACCATTATTGATCAAGTAGATTTTCAGTCCATCGCTAGAGTAAGCCACATCTCTTAATCTACCATTCGGCCATTGATCGGCAGAGAAAAAGCGTTTGGGGTTCGGGTTTTCTGTGGTGCTGGGTGCTAAGCTGCCATCTTCTTGCAATTGGAATTGGTATAGTTCCCGCTTGGTTCCTTCACCATCCTTTAGCGTAACCACTAATAAGCTGTTGGTCCATTCGGGTATGCCAGTACTGCCGTAGTAAATGCCATCAGAAGGCGCGACGGTACACCAGTTGCTATTGTCTTCAGAACTGCTGGGTGCTTCGGTACACCAAGAATAAAGTGGGTCGATCAGCGCATCTCCTTCAATATCGGGCTGGGGGAGGTAGCTGCTGTAGTAATCGCCTTCGCCAGCAGTGTTCTCATCATCGTGGTAACCGGTGATGTCTTTCCAGCCGTAGTTCATGCCTTTGTACAATACATTGATCTCGTCATCTGTTCGGTCGCCATGTTCTACGTCATATAGGGTTTCTGTGGCGGGATTGTACATGAGCCCTTGCGGGTTTCTATGACCACGGGTGTAAAAAGAATTACCGGGAATCGGGTTGTCATCTGGTATGCTGCCGTCTATATTAAAGCGGTGGATCTTGCCATTGGGGGTATCCACATCTTGGGCGAAATTGTTCGGATTATCACTCGCTGAACCGTAGCAGCCGGGATCATTCATTTCGGATCGGCCGTGATCACCGATAGACAAGAATAAAAAGGGCGTGCCTTCCTGCTCTACAGCGATCAATCTGCCGCCCAAATGATCATAAGCCGTGCTGATGTTATTGATCAAATTCGTGTTCGCTATAACGGTCTCACTAGTAGCATCCCACAGTAGCCGCTTGATGCGGAATTTAGTAGCTGGTAAAGCGTCCGTACCGCTATTGTAAGAGTAGACATAATAAATGTAAGCCGTTGCACTGTTCGTGAAATCTGGGTGCAGTGCCAAACCTAGGGTTCCTTTTCCGATAGAGAGATGCGGACAAAGCGGGGAGTCTTCAAGTGGAGAGCCATCAAAGTAATCATCTGCTTGGTAGACAATGGTTTTTTCACCGCTTTCTGGATCCACCCTTGCCACGATGCCTTCGGATTCTGTGAGCCATAGATGGTCATCTGGTCCATAGGTGATTTCCCAAGGTTTGACGAAGGTGGCGGGCAGTTCGCTACGGCTAAAGTTTTGCGCATGCAAGGAAAACGAAATAGTGCTACTGATCAGTAAATAGAAAAAAGCTGCGCTGAAAAGAAATCGGGGGTACAAGGAAGCCATAATATAGTTTTTAGAGGATAGCTGTATAACTCAAAGACTGTTATTATTCGTAATGGGTTGTATGACCTTTTACCACGCGCGAGGGATAGTAGTGGAAATGAGCCCGCTGGATGCGCACTGAGCGGCGGCATAAAAAGGCGGCCCAGAGGTAGCCATTTTTATGCCTGCCAGCGAAGCAGCAGACAGCGGGGGAATTGCAACGGATAGCCCGACCCCAAGTAAAAAAGCGGTATTTAGCTGGTGATAACCACAGCTAAATACCGCTTTTTTACGTAGGGACGCGCCCTGAAAAAAGACATAAGTAATAAGACTTAAGACATAAGATTTTTCGTGCCGACGTCTAAGTGTTTATGTCCTATTTAATGGGTGTTTATTAACGCCCTAAGTGGTAGTTGACGCCCACTAAGATACCCGCTGTTAAGTTGCGGCTGGGTGCGCGATCGTCTACTGTAGGAATGCCGATTCCACCTAAGGTAGTGCTTGCGCTTTCATCTTCGATATTAGTTAAAGAATAGTCTGGACGTAGAGAGATGTCCAAGCTCAAAGCGTCTGCCAACATAATGCGGGTACCCAGACTGAAAGTCAGCTCGACGGCCATGCTTTTGTAGGTTTCTTTTAGGTCTTGTTCCACATCAAGATCGTTGGTATAGGTGGCACTGTTCAAGAAGCTGAACTGAGGACCTACTTGGAACAAGAAGCCTACCGTACTACTTGGGTTAGAGTTCAATTTCAGTAATACCGGCACCTTGAGGTAGTTCAGGTCGATCTGAGAATTGAAGTCGTTGCCCAAAATGTCAGTAACATAACGCTGCCCTTGGCTGGATACCAGAACGCCTGCGTGAATACCGAAGTTGTCGGTCATGTTATAACCCACATTCAAGCCGTAAGCCATGCCGAAAGAGTTCTCGAAATCTAGGGCGTCGCCCACTGCGAAATCATCATCATTGAAGATCCAAATAGACTGAGGATTAACGCGTAAGCCTATTTCTAAGCCTTGTTGCGCCAATGCGCTAAGACTCATTAAGGCACAACATAAACCGAGGAAAAATGCTCTCATTGTCGTTGTATTTTTAGTTCAGAAAAATCGTGTGATAATTAAGACGTAGAATGGAGGTCGCGGTTGCGCATTATTTCATGGCTTCTACCTCCTCCACCGCATTGGCAGGCTTGAATGGCGATTGTTCGCGGTGAATGCGCATGGCTTTTTTGCCCAACACCCATGATAAGATCAAGGTAGTGAAGGCCATGCCGCCTAAGAACTCGTAGTTCATTTGCATGAGGAAGAAATCGTACAATCCGTGCGCTACTACTGCCGCCATTACACCGGTGAACATGAGTTGTACTTGCCGCTTTTTATCGAATTTGGCCAGTCCCATGAAGTAACCCATCAAGACGCCGAATACGGCATGGGCGGGTATAGCGGTGAACATGCGCAAGATGGCTACTTGTATGCCTCCGCTTTGCACGTAAATGATGTTCTCGAAAGCGGCGAAGCCCATGCCTGCCATGACAGCATAGACAATGCCATCAAAGGGTTCATCAAAGGCTTTGTTGGGGAAGATGAAGATGCGCAAGAACAAGAATTTCGCGAACTCTTCTGACAAAGCCACCACACCAAAAGCATAGGCGAAGGTTTCGAATATATTCTGTGAAATGCTGATGCCCGTACTGGCGAGGTATTTGCTGGAATAATAGGCAGGGATAACACTGAGAATGCCACTCAAAAAACAGAAGAAAAGCAATCCTATAGGCTCGCGGTCGTATTCATCTCGAACGTAGATGTACAAGACGAAGGCCGCCACGGGCGCTAAGGCTAAAAGCATGGCAATCATAAGCTGACTGTAATTAGGGTGGTGTAAGTGAGCGCGATAACAGGATCTATCACGTTCAAATATAAGATGTTTTCGTTGAGATGGATCTCTCTATTTCGGCATATATCGAACTCTTGACCCTTTAGAAGCGTTTTTGAGTCGCTACTTGAATCATGAAGCTGTTAAAAAGCTTGAAATAAGTAGTGTGCTGAAGACCTATGCTTGCATAGCAAATGCGTTTCGGGTATATTGCAAGTCTGCATTTTAGCTACCCTACTTCTCCTGTTAAAATCATATTATCCGCAACTGTAAAGGCGGG
>JAHDGT010000447.1 GCA_020631675.1 Bacteroidota bacterium | reverse complement strand
CGCCAAACAGGGCGCATTCAGCGGCTTCATTACCACTCCTATCCCTTGCGCGAGCGCGATAGTCCCACAGCCATCAAAACCCATCCCAGCACAAAAAACACGCCACCTATGGGTGTCATCGGGCCCAGGATCATTACTGGTAAAAGCGTGAGTACCTCTCTGATCGCCAACAAATAAAGCGAACCAGAAAAGAACAATAAGCCGACCATAAAGCATCGCGCTGACCATTTCAGCAAGGCATTTATACCGAAATGCTCGATACTTAAGCCCAATAAAATCAAGGCGAAACTATGATAAAAATGATACGTAATGCCTGTTTCATAAATAGCGACTCGCTCTGGTCCGACCAAATTCTTTAGTCCGTGCGCTCCAAAAGCACCTAATAGTACCGCCAAAGCGGCAAATGCAGCTCCCCAAATGATATATGTTCGTCCGTTCACTCGCCCTATTGTCATACTTTATTGAGATATAAGTCAACTAAGCACCTGTAAATCGACCAAAATCGTAGAAAACAACAGCTAATGATTACTTGTTCATCAGCTTAGCGTCACAAATGACCGATGAATTGCTAAATTGCGGCCGCAAAGGTACTGTATTTAGAGCGTCTAATGCGAAACAAATTCTTAATATACCTCTCGATTGTCTTCTTGCTGCTAGCCATAGCAGTAGGGAGCTGGTGGCTATTACATAATAACACCGATCGCCGGTTTTATTCTCTCATACCCAAAAGCGCTATTCTCATCACGGATATAGCGGATATGAGCGAAACCAGTCAGCAATTGACAGAAACCGATTATTGGTTTGATCTGCAACGGCTAGAGAGTGTGCGCACGGTCTCTGCTGCGTATCAGTTAATGGACTCTATACTATTAAGTCCACCCATTATAAATGATACCATAGAGCAAGTTCCTAGGCGACTATTATCCAGCTTGCATTTAACAGGGCCAAAAGCATATGACATGCTTTTCTTACTACCTGCCGAGCACCTCAAAGCCGAGCTGTCTGACATCAGTGAAGCTCTTAAAGCCAAAGGGGTAAAAGTGGATCAACGCACCTTCAAAAACACCTCCATTTTTCAGTGGAAGCTCAATAAGCAGCAAGGCAATACCCTATTTACCTTGGCCCAAAAAGGCGAGGTGATCATTGCCAGCTTCTCCCCTACTTTGGTAGATGAATCTCTGTCTCAAGCGGGCTGGGGCTTCGGCAATGGCTTCTGGTGGAAAAGCAATAAACGACAAGCTGCCCAAGACGCGACCCTCTATTTCAACTTTAAACGCTTAGTTGATTTAGAGCTGGCTTTGCTGAATACGGAAGAAAACAGCTTTTTCGACCAATTGGCAGGCCTTGTGGATTGGGCCTATTACCACATCAGATTTGAAGAGGGAGGCATAAAACTGGAGGGCAAATGCGATTTTAAAAGAAATGATCTGTTTTTCGCTGATCTCTTGTCTTTGCGTTCGCATTCTGAATTTAAAATAGCCAAATACGCACCTAAGCAAACCGCTTTTCTATTGCACGCCAAGTCTGATGAGGTGGTAAAATTCACCCGTTCCAAAGGTGGAAATACCGCCAAGCAATTCAGAAAACACATTGAACCTTGGCTGGGCAATGAATGGGCCTTCGGCTTTACCGAACCACATAGCGATGGTTTCGCCACCTATGCATGTGCCTTACTACATACTACAGATCCGAAAGCAGCACTGGAAAACCTTCCTAAACTCAGCAGTAAATCTGGTCCGCCAGAATCCGCAAGTGAGTACAAAGGCTTTCAGATCCACAGCACGGATGCGGAATCTTGTATCGGACATCTCTTCGGCCCGGCAATCGGGCAGTATTTTAGTAGTTCCTATTATCTAGTGATGAATGATATGGTCATTCTCAGTGAGCAAGCCTCTATTTTAAGAAGTATCATTGACCAACAGCTGAATAAAGAAGGGCTACATCAAGAAGCGGAGTTCAAACGTTTTCTTGCCGCGAGCGATCCTAGGAATAATTTGAATTTGTACTTATCGCCAAAAAGGTTGGAGAACTATATTCGACAACATCTAAGTGCGGACGCGCAAAAGACTTTCAATCAGAACTTCGAGTTCTATCAACACCTAGCTCCTTTATCGCTCAGCTTTGATCAAGATGCAAGCGGCAAGCGAAGCACCGGTATGATCGGATATGGTATAGACCAAGCCATTGCAACGGATGTGATCTGGAGAGTCCCCCTATCCACTACAGTCGCCAATACCCCCTTTTTAGTAGATGACCATACGACCAATGAGCAAGTGGTTTTGGTGCAAGACACTGCCCACCACCTATATTTAGTAGAACGCAGTGGAAAGATCAGATGGACGAAAGCCATGCAATCTCCCATACTTGGTAAAATCCAGACGGTAGATTATTATGATAACGGCAAAAAACAATACCTTTTCAATACCGCTGACTTCATCTATTTAATAGATCATGAAGGAAAATCGCTCAATAACTTCCCCATCAAACTAACTGCTGAAGCGAGTGCTGGCATGAGCATTGCCAAATCCACTCAAGACGGGCATATGCGCTTCTTCGTTCCGTGCTTTGACCGGATCTATGGCTACAAATTCAACGGCCGCCCATTAGCAGGATGGAGTCCCTTGATCGGTATCGGAGAAGTATATCATCAATTAACACCACTACCCACTAGTGATTCCTTTGAATTGATAGCGGTGAATAAAAAAGGTAAACTTTACTATTTGGACATGTCGGGCACAGAGACACATAGCATCGATCTGAAGAGTGCTTTGGTCAGTGATCCCGAGTTGCGCTATCTAAGTGGTATTCCGCACTGTGTGATCAGCACCAAAAACGGGAAACACTTCGCCATAGATGTGAATAAGCGGAAGCAGAATCTGAAAATCGGAAATAAGAAGAGAATTGATGGCGTATTCACCGCTAATTTGATCGGTGATGCCGGGGTATTAGAAACAGCCGTACTCAGTGGCAATAGCCTTCAACTCTATAGTAGAGGCAAACGTTTAGGTAGTCATACGATACCTAAGGGCAAAGGCAAAGCCAGTATTTTCCCTGTAGGCAATTTAGAGGAAGGACAACAGATAGGGGTACATTGTCCTACTACCAATGAGTTGTTTCTCATAGGTAAGTACGGCAACCCGCATCCGGATTGCCCATTGAATGCCACTACTCCATTTGTAGCGGGGCATTTGTTCGGAGGCAATGATCTGGTTGTGATCGCCGGGGATGGTAGTGATTTGGTGGCCTACCGCTTGAAGTAAAACTCAACTACTACCTAGGTACTTCGATCTTGCGAATAATACGCTCGATCACCTCATCTGTGGAGATGCCCTCCATTTCTCTTTCTGGTCTTAGAATCACTCTATGGCGCATGACCGGCTTACTGACCCACTGCACATCTTCTGGTGTAACGAAATCACGACCCTGAATCGCAGCGAATGCTTTAGCACTACTCAAAATAGCTAAAGTGGCCCTTGGGGAAGCTCCTAGATACAGATCCGCGCTTTCGCGGGTACTTCTGACCAAATTCGCTATATAGCGCAGCACTTTTTCTTCTACGATCAAGCTGCTCACTTGCTGGCGGAAGTGGATCAATCTCTCTGGTCTTAGTACTTTTCGTACGGCCTCTAAATCGTGTCTATTGCTGCCTTTATGGAAATTCATGAGCATTTGAATCTCATCTTTTTCCTGTGGGTAATCTACTTTGATCTTGAAGAGGAAGCGGTCTAATTGTGCTTCGGGCAGTCGGTAGGTTCCTTCTTGCTCTA
>JAHDGT010000446.1 GCA_020631675.1 Bacteroidota bacterium | reverse complement strand
GCAGCAGGCAGGCGGGGAATTTGAACGGATAGCCCGGTACCCGCAGTAAAAAGGGATAAACCCGTAGAGACGTTATATCATAACGTCTTTGTGCCACAAAAAAACACCAATGAAAAACACTACAATCTGGCAGATGAAAAAATATCCCCCCTTTTTATTGCGGGTATGCGCCCATTTAAATCACTTCTAATTCTGACTAGTGATATTGTAACTCACACGCGTGTGGTAGATGCTGCGCAAATGCTTTTTGAACACTTTTTTGACAGTATTGATGTCTTGGAAACTGATGGGACAATTTTGGAATTGTTCCGCCCCGATCTTACCCTGAATGATACCCTCCACCAAGTTATTGATGTTTTCATCTGTTGGGTCATTCAGCGTACGTGAAGCGGCTTCGATGGAATCCGCCATCATGAGGATCGCGGTTTCACGAGAGTAGGGCAGTGGACCCGGATAAGAGAAGTTCTTTTCGTACTCTTTATTGTCAGGGTATTGGCGCAAGTAGGTTCGCCAGAAGTATTCGGTACGTGTTGTGCCGTGGTGGGTGCGTATAAAGTCAATGATGGCATTAGGAAGCTTCTCCTTTTTCGCCAACTCAATGCCATTGGTGATATGACCGATGATGATGCGCGCGCTTTCCATGGGCGGAAGGTCATCGTGCGGATTAATACCACTTTTCTGATTTTCGATGAAGTAAGCCGGTTGGGCGATCTTGCCAATATCATGGTACAATGCACCTACCTTGGTCAAAAGTGCGTTCGCACCAATAGCGGCGGCGGCAGCTTCGCTCATGATCGCTACCTGTGTGGAATGATTGTAAGTACCCGGTGCTTTTCGAGAAAGCTCTTTCAGTATGCCTCTATGCGGATCGCTTAACTCGATCAAGGTGATACTGGATATGAAACCGAAAAGTTTTTCTAAAAGCGGGATCAGCTGGTAGGCGGCCAAAGTGAGTAATACATTGATGAACAGCCACCCGATCGCACTCAATTCTAAGTCTTGTAGGTTGCCTGTTCTTAACAACTGAATTGCCACATAACCCACTACATAAGCCAAGAAGATCATGGAGATGGATCGAAAATAATCGCTCCAATAGTAAGTGCGCTCATTGGTGATGATAGCTACCAAACCTGCTACCAAATGCAAAAACAAGAAGTCGAAACCCAGCGGTACGATAAAACCAGTTAGCAAAATCACGACCAGATGCGCATAATGCGCGATATAACTACCGAAGAAACTACGGATGATGATCGGTATGACGCAGAACGGAATGACATACAGCCCCATTTCAATACCACTGACCTGCTGCACGCGAACGCCCCAACGCACCAATGCCAAGAACAAGACGATAAGCAAGAGCAAAAAGACCAGTTCTCTGAGGTTGCTGAATGTTTCTTTGCGTAACGTAGACAAAAAGAAAACGAATACACTAATGACCAATAGTGCCAAGAAGAAATGACCAATGAAAACGGTCAGTCCGCCCCACTGGTTTTGAGCATCATCACTGCCTTGTTTTTGGTACAGCTCTTTGAGCGACATTAGCTTTTCAAAGGTGTTATTCTCATTGTTCACCAATGCGCCATTCGCGATAATGGTCTCATTTTCTCGAACAACCCCCTTGGTCGTCGCTATCGCATTTAATTTATCAGAAAGAATTTTATCACTCAGTGCCTTATCGAATAAAACATTGGGGTCTATGCTCTCGCAAACAATACTCACCAGAAAATTCTCCGAGCTATCCACCACGGTTTTAAAGTATTGATTCGCATAGGCACAAATATCGCGAGCCTTCAACATGCCCGGCTCACCCACCTTTCGTTCGCTTACGCGATTACCATCTTTAACGAATACATGCGTGTGTATGGACGCGCCGGTAGCATCTTTATGCTCATCGGCCAACTCTACCACACCGCGCTTGTAAACCTGCTCCCAAAGGTCTACCGCCGTCTCGGCTAAAAACACTGAATCTTTGACTTTAAATACGGCGTTACTATCCGTATTCAGCTCTTCAATACGCCTGCCCAGTTTGTATAAGATCTTGTCTTTGACCTGTTTAGGCGTCTCTTGCTCCAATCTGTAATAAGGCTTGAAAGCCTTTTCGACCCTTGCTTGTTCAGCCGCTAAACTATCAGGATGTTTATTGATGGTGAATAAAAAAGGAGCATTGATATCTTCATAATTCCATACCTCGCCAAAGGCGAAATCATAATTGAAGTTATCCTTCGGAAATAGATAGGCGATCACCAAGGCAGCGAATAGCACCACCACATAACGCAAAAGCACCAAGTGCCTGTTGATAATGAGAGATATTAACTTTTTCACCAGAATAAGAATGAGAAGCTGCTAAGTTAGCGAAAAGGAAATGACCTTAACAACATACTGTATAACGCCCGAAGTTCGTTAATTTTGCTGTAGATCGCTCTTAAACCAATACATCACTTTCTAAGTTTAACTAATTAGGCGATGGACTCGGCTCTTATCCGCCTATCATTAGAGATTTAAAAAAGTACAGCTCCATGAAAAGTTATCTTTTCTGCTTATTCGCACTTTTACTATCCTTACCCTTGAGCTTGACGCTTTCGGCGCAAGATGAAGCAGCTACTGAACAAGACCCGAAACCAGTCATGCAAAAAGGGCATGACATGATCGCTCGGAACGAATACCAATTGGTAGCACTTTTCGATAAGATCAGAACTTCTCGAGTGGAAGAAGATCGTTTCGCTGCGAACGACGAGTTCATCCCCATGCTCGTGAAAACCTTGCAGTACCCTAACTCCTTCAGCTATCCATTTGATTCGCTCAAGTCGGTCTCCATTCTCAATGCACCAGACAACAGCTTTCGCATCATGACCTGGATGATCGTTAAAGGAGATGTGCCTGCTCGTTATACCTATAAGTATTTCGGATGCATTCAAATGAATGATTCAGACGACTTCAGGATTTTCCCGCTGATAGACCACAGTACTTACTTGAGCTCGCCAACTACCAAAACACTAACCCATGACGAGTGGTACGGCAATCTGTACTATAACATCAAGTCGTATGAATACGATGGTAAGCAGCACTATTTGCTATTCGGTTGGGATGCCAACAATGGTAAGTCGGACAAAAAGATAATGGACGTGCTCACCTTTGATGAAGAAGGTGCGCCCTCCTTCGGTCAGCCGATCTTCCAGATCAAAAATGAAAACGAAACCCTACTTAAAAGCCGTTTCATTTTAGAGTATAAAGACGGCTCGCTGGTCACGCTGAACTATAGCGATGAGGAAGAAGGTATCCTGTTCGATTACCTAACTTCTGAAGATAGTGAGAGTGCTCGCGTCGCTTCTACAGGCTTCGCTATGGTGCCTGATGGTACCTATAGAGGCATGAAACTCAATCCTGAAACCGGTATCTGGGAGTTCGTCGCAAAGGTCTTCAACACTAAGATGAAAACCGCCCCACGTCCAGCTCCGGTATTCGACAATAACGCCAAGCCTGCTACTGTAGGCGACGATAAAAAGTCGAAAAAGAAAAACAAGAAACGCCCAAGACCTCGTCCAAGGCCATAAATAGCTATTCCTTATTCGGCGTCGGTACGAAATCTCGGGTCTATAAAATCGGGCGTGCCCCAAGCTACAAAAGGCGGCTAAGCACTATTAAGCGTACATTCGCGAATAGGGTTTAGCCGCCTTTCGCATCTTGGGTCGGGCTATCCGTTGCAATTCGGGGGCTGTTCGCTGCTTCGCTGGCAGGCTGGCAAAGAGCTTCGCGAGGTCGCTTTCACCAGCCGCCGCTCAGGGCGCTCCTTAGCCC
>JAHDGT010000445.1 GCA_020631675.1 Bacteroidota bacterium | reverse complement strand
TTAGTCGCGCAAGGTCTTGCTGGTTAATCCCGCACTTTATTCGCGCCTCTTTCATCAATTTAGCCTTACCTTCATTTGTTGGCTCGTATAGTTTATATTTCATATGACTTACTGTATTCGTGGTTTTTGTAAAAATCTGCGACTCCCAATTGGCTAGATAAACGGTTGAATTCTTCGGCTTCCATTCCCATGCCTTTGGCGATCTTGGCAGGTGGCACCCCAGACTTAACCAAATTGACCACCATGTCCGACATTGCCGCCACACGATGCGCCCCCTTAATTCGATTCATCAGAACAGTGAGCCGCACCCATTGTTCCTCTGTGAGGCCATAAAGCGGTATGCCTTTGATAACAGGGCTGCCTAGTTCTTTGACTTTCTTGTATCTATGTTCTCCGTCAATGAGTGTATACCGATCACCAACAGGTCGAAGTATGACGCCAAACAAAAATCCAAATTCCTTGATACATTCCCCTAAAAGGCCGAACTCAAGTCGGGGCATCTGATTTGGGTTATAATCGTTTATGTCGATCAAATCCATTCGAATTAGCTCGCTTTTGGGGAATTTGATTAATAAGGTCAATTCCTGCTCATCCTTAAGTAATCCGTCAGGGGCTTCTAAATATCGTTTATCCATTGGTTTACTTTTTCTTGCCGTTTAATTTGTTTTGTTTGGTCGATTGTAATCGCCGTATTCTCCCAGTCATTTATCAACATCATTCGCACCTGCTGTTGCGCTGTCGGGTTGTCGTTTATATGCTCTTTGAATTTCTCCCTGTATATCCTTTGCAGTTCTGGATTAGGCAAATTTTCTAAAAGCCAATCCCTATACGCCATCCAACTTTCGTAACCATGTGGTAGCTTGTTGGTCTTATACATCGTCGCCTCTTTAGCGTAGATTCGCGCCGTTTTGACCCCCGGCACTAAATCACTGAGCCGCTGGAATGTATCAGGTTCGAACTCTGGAAGGTCCACAAGACTCTTAAAGCTCATTTCGTGAAGTAGTGAACTAATCCGCATGTCCTTGATGCTATACGCCTTCATGTGTTGATAATCGTAAATGCAACTATACTCGACATATTGGTCGTAGATGTAACGCCAAATGTCGTCAAACCCCCAATCGTACAGCGGGTAGAACTTAGCGACGTGCTTAACTTTGGTTTTTGTGGACCAATTGATTTTCTTGTAGCCGGGATTTTTGATTACCGCCCTGTATCTGTTCAGCGACTCAGCACTACGTAATCCGATCAGCATCGCAGTGGATTGGCTCATTGTGGTCGGGTACCAATCATGGAACTTATAGAAGCGGTCAGGATGCCCGGGCATTTCCTTAATGGCTATATCCTGCCATCCGTGCAGTGGCTCACGATCTGGACTAAAACAATCCAGAAAGCAGTTGCTCCAAGACGTTGCATTGCTTGCTCGTATAGGCAATTGAAACCACTTGGCAGTAACTAGGTCAAGTTGCATTTGATCCTGAATAATGCCGACAGTGCTTTCGTAAATTGCCTCTTCGTCTAAGAAATAGCACTCAATTTTACGACGGCGCTTCTTAGCCTCTTCGTATGCCAGATGGAACAACACACAGCTATCTTTACCACCGGAAACCGATACGCTGATCGTCTCGAACTCATCGAACAGGTAGCTAATTCGATCTCGTGCCGCTTCAAGTACATTCTTGAGCATGTAAGTTCGTTTACTCATAGCTGAAATGTTTTGCTTTGGCGTTTGCTAGAACGGGGACCAAGCAGTGACTTGCCGACCCTGTGATCCACAAGATTAGGGCAATGTATCCAGTACTTTAGTTTTTTGCTTTTCAAAAATGCAGCGATACATGGATCACTTGGGCATGTCCTGTCTTTGCTGGTTTCAGCATAATCGATAGAGAATTCATAAAGCTCGCTTGCTGTCCCAGCGGGCAGGTAGAAACATTGGCACATCATAAAGGTTCGCCCCGGTTCGTATCTGCTGCCTTCTGTCAAGTCTTTTTTTCTCATGGAAAAGAACTGGATAACATCGCTTGGTCGGTCTGCGATAACTGATTCGATTATATCAGTAAAAGAATCGCAAAGCAAAATGTCGTCCTCCATGATTACAGCGGCTTCATTGCCAGCCATCGACCACGCTTTCTGATGATTAAAAAAAGCAGTTGAGCTGAATTGTTTAGCATCCGTAAAGTCGTCAAAAGCAATTTTAAGCATTGGTATTCTGGCTTTCAGGTAACCAATGTAATGCTGTCTTTCCGCACAAGTTATGGCTATGTACTTCATTTGTAGATTTGTGTTTGCATCAGAAAGCTAGTCAGCATTGTCGCAATCTTCTGACGGTCGGCTCTGACATGACTATCAAAACTCGCCGCTAGATAGTACTGTGCCGAATCTTGCATCTCAACCAATTGGTGAGGGCTATGAGTGTCCAGCTCAATAAATTGCTCAGGCCAAACACTAACGGGTTTTTTGTTCAACCCTTGAATCCCGAACCCATCGCAATACAGTATAATCTGGTAGCTGTAGCGCGGGCATTTCGGGTCTGTATGCATTGGTGTTTCATGCTGCACTCCAATGTAATGGCAACCGCGAAAGTCCTTACTCCATGTTGTCAATTGATGGGATTTGCCGGGGAAAATTTTACGCATGTCAGCAAGAGTAACCGTCTTGGATAAATCAATCCCACTATGGTATAGTATAGGGCTGTCTGTCTGATCGCTTGATAGTTGGTAGTCTTCTGGCGTATTCATTTCAATAGGTTTAACTTTTCACGAAGATCGGACTTGAATATCCGATTGTACCAAAGTGTCTCAAGTTTGTTATTCGTCAATCTTAACTGGTATAGCTCACCTGTGATATACGGCTCCATGTAAAACCATCTGTAAGGCTTGACGATTGGCATTTCTGCCAGAATCACATGATCGTACTTGGACACGGTTTCCGGCGCAGAATGAAACGAGATGAAGTCCACCGACTTGTTTTGCATATGCTTCTTGAACATGAGGGGGAATCTCCCAAGTGCATTAATCACAACACAGCAGTTTTGCTTGCCCCGCGTCAATTCGTCAATGATAGCGAACTTGGTAGGTATCAGGTTGATAGCCACAGAGCAGGCGTTATACATCTTAATCGGATTTGTGAACTGATCGGCTTCACGCTTCTTTACCGCTTGGTAATTTGCGTCGTCCGCCTCGGTCATCTCCCAATCAACATAAGTTCGATCTTTCCAGAAATCAGTGTAATCTTGATCGTAATAGTCGCGAATCTTATCGCCCAATATCTCATAGCTGTGTGCCTTTTTGATCGATTTATCCTTAGCTTCTTCGTTGTGATTCGCCCTGAACGTGTTCAGGCTATTATAACCCAGTATCGACTTGTCAAGGAAATAGAACGGGTAAAAAATTTCACTTGCGTCAGTAAAGAACGGTACTACATCGAATGAGATCACATTCTTGATGCCTTGTGAAATATCTTTTAGGTACTTTTTCTTTCCGTCACCCCAATACATGAACTGTAGAATATTGTCGATCACCAACATTGTCCCATCGCCTATGCTAGTCACAAAGTCTATCCAGTGATCGCTGTGATTCAATTTTTTGAGCGGCATTGTTTTGGCCTTAAATGAGCTGTATATGCCTTTGCGGTTAGGCTCGCAAAGTATCCAGAGATTGCTAGGCTGGACTGTTTCGACAGCTTTTTTAAGGTAGTCGATTCTGGCTTTATCTGATTTTGTTACAAAGAATTTCCTCACAGCTCCTTAATTATTTTGACCATTTCGGCCTTACTTAAAATATTGTTCCCTATGTGCTTT
>JAHDGT010000444.1 GCA_020631675.1 Bacteroidota bacterium | reverse complement strand
GGCAACAATATGCCGGCTTCCCCCATCCGTAAACTAGTGCCCTTCGCCGAAGCAGCGAAAGCCAAAGGCAAGCACATATATCACCTCAATATCGGCCAGCCTGATATCAAGACGCCAGAAGTCATGATGGAAGCGGTTCGGAATAATAGTATAGATGTGTTGGCTTATAGCCATTCTGCTGGTAATGCCAGTTATAGGAATAAGCTCACACAATACTATGCGCAAAGAGGCATCTCAGTTACTCAAGACGATATTATAGTTACAACAGGCGGTTCTGAAGCTATTCTATTCGGCTTACTTTCCTGCTTGGATGCGGGCGATGAGATCATCGTGCCCGAACCTTTTTACGCCAACTATAACGGCTTCTCTATGGCGGGTGATATCGTGGTAAAACCAATCACCTCTTATATAGACAATGGCTTCGCCCTCCCCCCTATTTCAGATTTTGAAAAGGCGATCACACCCAGAACCAAAGCTATTCTCATCTGTAATCCTAGTAACCCTACCGGTTACCTATACAGCGATGAAGAGTTGAATACGCTACAGTCCATCGTTCAAAAACACGATTTGTTCTTATTCGCGGATGAGGTTTATAGAGAGTTTGTTTACGATGGGCAAACCCATACCTCCATTTTGCAATTAGAGGGAATTGACCAAAATGCCATTGTTGTAGATTCGGTAAGTAAACGTTATAGTGCTTGTGGGGCGCGTATTGGGGCATTGGTTTCTAGGAATAAAGAGCTTATAGCCACCGCGATGAAGTTCGCACAAGCGAGATTAAGTCCGCCTACCTTCGCCCAAATAGCTGCTGAAGCCGCTGTAGATGTACCCGCTTCTTATTTTGAAGGCGTGATAGAGGAATATACCGACCGTAGAAACACCTTAATCGCAGGCTTACGCGATATACCCGGTGTCATCTGTCCCAGTCCCAAAGGGGCATTCTATATCTTAGCGCAACTCCCAATTGATGATTCTGAGGTCTTCTGCAAATGGATGTTAGAAGAATTCGAGTATGAAGGGGCTACCGTTATGATGGCGCCAGGTTCTGGTTTCTACAGATCCAAAGGCTTAGGTAAACAAGAAGTACGCATCGCCTATGTACTGAATGAAAGCGACCTCAAAAAAGCCATCAACTGCTTGGAAAAAGCATTGGCGGTCTATCCAGGACGAGTTTCATAAAACATACACTTGATGTAGGGGCTACCCTTGTGGTCGCCCATTGCTTCAAGAAATCGTTTCAAAACCTAACAAACAAAAAAGCCCACTCGATATAATCGAGTGGGCTTTTTTAATGAGTATGACCAATAGCTTATTCGCTAACGATCGACTTCTTCTTAACTGGCAAAGCAGGGTTTTCTGTCTCTGCGCGGTCTACTTTACCTTTAATGAATAAACGCTTTGTTGGCGTATAAGCATTAGAAGTGATAGTGATCGACTTATTGAAAGGACCAGGACGTTTGCTGGTATTGTAAACCGCCTTGATCGTGCTTTCTTCACCTGGCATGATCGGCTCTTTTGGCCACTCCGGGGTAGTACAACCACAAGATGCTTTCACATGCTTGATGATCAATGGCTCTTTACCTACGTTCGTGAATTTGAACTCATAAGAAACCTTAGGCCCTTCTGGAATCTCACCGAAGTCATGTGACTCTTGCTCGAATTCGAAGACAGGTGCAGTTGTTTCTTCTAAATCCCCATCTTCATTTAAGATGAAAGAGGCGCCCTTTTCTTGATCGCCGGCCTGAGCGAATGTGTTTTGAGAGTAAGCTACTAGGACTAAAGCCAAGACAGCAATGAACACTTTTTTCATAGTAAATGAACTATTAAATTGAATTAGATTATTCAGATTAGTAAAACAAAGTTAAGCAAATAGGGTCTTTTTAAAGAATGAACGCATCGCATTTAATGTCTGTACGCATTCATAAGGCTAATTTAGCATAAAAAGACCTTTTTTAGACGCATGAGCTATAAAAGAGTTTAAGCTTGCTGCAAGATTTTTCAAGAAAATTCAAAAGCGCAAGCACACCCACAACCTACAGACCAAATAGGAACGTCAAAAGCTGCATAACTTCTTATCAATCAGCTTGATTTAACAGGCTTTAACGCCAGTTTTTCCGCTTCATTGAGCATGAAATCAAAAGCTGGATCGTAATCATTCTGAATCAGCCCATCCAGAATCGCTTCTCTGATCGCGTTTTTAATGATCCCTACCTCTCTACCCGGACCAATACCAAAGGTCTCCATGATCAGATGACCGCTAATGGGGGGTTGCCAATTTCTGACTCGATCTTTTTCCTCTACCTCCACCAACTTCTGAACCACTATTTCATAGTTCTGCAAATAACGCTTCACCTTGGCTTCATTCTTAGAGGTGATATCCGCCCGGCACAGGATCATCAGATCATCTATATCATCCCCAGCGTCAAATAATAGTCGGCGTAATGCAGAATCGGTCACATCTCCCTTGGTCAAAGCGATGGGTCTGAGGTGCAGATTCACCAGCTTCACCACATACTTCATGCGTTCATCCAAAGGCATGCGCAAGCGTTTGAATATCTTTCTCGCCATTCGCCCGCCTACCACCTCATGACCGTGGAACGTCCAACCCAGCTCATCATTCCAGCGTTTGGTCGGGGGCTTCGCAATATCGTGCAGAATCGCCGCCCAGCGCAGAAACAGATCTTTACTGTTTTTAGCCACGCCGTCCAGCACCTCTAAAGTGTGGTAAAAATTGTCTTTATGTCCACGACCATTTCTATATTCCACGCCTTGCAGAGCCGCCATCTCCGGAAAGATCAAACGCAACAAACCTGTTTTGTGCAATAGCTTAAAACCTATTGACGGACGATCCGCCAATATGATCTTGTTCAACTCATCTCGCACCCGTTCTTCGCTAATGATCTTGATCCTTTTGTGGTTGTTCTTGATCGCCTCAAAAGTCTCTTCTTCGATCTTGAACTTTAATTGTGTCGCGAAACGTATGGCCCGCAACATGCGCAAAGGATCATCACTGAAAGTGATATCAGGATCCAGCGGCGTTCTTAAAATCTTATAGTGCAGATCCTCAATGCCATCAAAAGAATCAACTACTTGACCAAAGTCCGCTTTATTCAAACTGATCGCCAAGGCATTGATCGTGAAATCTCTACGATTTTGATCGTCTTCCAATGTCCCATCTTCAACAATGGGCTTGCGAGAATCTCTACGGTAGGATTCTTTCCTCGCGCCCACGAACTCGAATTCAATGCCATCCACCGTGAACATGGCCGTGCCGAAGTTTTTGAATACGCTCACCTTTGACGCCCCCTTCATTTTCTTGGCCGCCTGCTTAGCCAGTGCGATACCACTGCCCACGCAAACCACGTCTATGTCTTTACAAGGGCGACCCAATAATAGGTCACGTACATATCCGCCCACCAAGTAGGTAGGTACCTGTAACTCCGCTCCTGCCTCCGCTATTAGATGGATGTATTTCTCGTGTTCTCTTGCTATGTTCAAATCTCTCGACATACCACTTTCCTTCTTTTCTGCTGCAAAGATAATTCTGCTTCCCTAACCTACTAATGGTATTGATAGTTCAATTCATGATTTTATTTGCTTGACCGCGTGCCCGCAATAAAAAGGGGAAATATTCCGCCCATGCATTATTTTTTTGGCACGGCAAGGGAGACGCCCGTGTAGGGCGTCTCTACGGGGTATTCCCCTTTTTACTGCGGTCACCGGGCTATCCGTTGCAATTCGGGGGCTGTTCGCTGCTTCGCTGGCAGGCATAAAAATGGCTACCTCTGGGCCGCCTTTTTATGCCGCCGCTCAGGGCGCTCCTTAGCCCCCTCATTTCCACTACTATCCCTCGCGGATCTCGTAATTGTAA
>JAHDGT010000443.1 GCA_020631675.1 Bacteroidota bacterium | reverse complement strand
TGGATAGCCCGGCCCTGTGCTGCATTTGACCCGTTTTCATTCACGAAAAAGTTTGATGCAGCACAGGGCGCGCCATTATTAATTTACTCACTTGATCACTCATTAACGAAGAAGGGTATGACCATAGGCTTATTATCTATGGTTGCTGTTGTATTTGTAGCTTGTAGGTGAAGGAAATAGATGCCAGGATGTAATGGATTTGATAAAGTAGTATTATAGACTCCTTCGTGTTGGAGTTGCAATTGACCGTTTAGGCAATCCTGTCCATTGTAAGTGTAAAGCTGGAAGTTGTAAGAATTATTCAAATGAGAAATGGATTCGTTAGGTATATGAATGCGCATTCGCTGCGATTCGGACTTGTAATGAATCAGGAAATCTTCTGTTTGTAGTGGAGGTACATTATCAGGCTCATTGAAGAAGTGGTCTACTACGTAAGGCGTGCTTTTTAGGGTGAGTTTAGGGTAGTAGGGGTTGGTGATCTTACAAAAGTAAGTGTCTAAGTCAGTAGGCTGAAAAGTACCGTCAATGATGGAGGTGTGGATAGGGGTGAGTGTGTCACTTGTGGTATACCATTGATAAACATTGTGTCCATGTCCATCAGGGAGTACGGAAAGCGTTACAATATAATCGTCTAATTCTGTTGTGGGAACTTCTTGTTGCGGATAGTAGATGAAAGGCTGTGTGTAAGACCATTCTTGATAGTCTCCATGTATGTTCAAGGAGTCAAACTTCTCTTCTAGATCAGCAAAAACGAAATGGTTGTTCGCAATACTGAAGGGAGCGAAACTTACTCTGTATAGATTGGGAACACTGCCACTTAATTGATTATCATTGAACAGTAGCAGGCGGCAGCTATTGCTTTTTAATGCGGGGATTGTACCTGTTAATTGATTATGGCTAACATCAATGCGTAAGTTAGATGCATTAGGATTGTAGTTTGGTATTTCTCCGCTGAAATTATTATTACCTGCTTCTATGATGTTAAAATTAGGGCTATTGCTTATAGTGGGCAGATTACCACTAAAGTTATTATTTGATAAATATAATTCTCTCAGTTCGGTTAAAGAGTTAAGTTCTGGAAACTCGCCTTCTAAATCGTTTCCATCTAAGTACAGGCGTTCTAGTAAAGGTGTGCCACTAAAGTCGTGAACATTACCCTGAATTTGATTATTACTCAATCTTAAGATCCATAGGAGTGGCGCATTTTCAAAAGTGGGTAACTCTCCATTGAAATCGTTATCATGCAAATGCAAAATTTTAAGCAGTGGTGGTGGATTGAAGTCCATTAAAGATCCGTTAAGTTGATTTTTGTGTAAGTACAGATATTCTAATAATGATAGATGGGCGTAGTTGGGCATTGTGCCGACCAATTCATTGTTTCCTAAATTAAGCAGCTTTAACTTTTCGTTTTCCAAAAAAACGGGAACAGTATCCGCTAGTTCATTGTCATTGAGTAAGAGTTCTTCCAACAGGGTAAACTCGCTTAAATCAGGAATAGCACCTTCGAATTGATTTTCAGATAGGTTGAGATAATAGAGGTTCTGCCATTCTTGGGGCAGTTGGATATTGGTATCTGATAGCTGATTAGAATGAATATCCAGATATTGAAGTTGATCGCTTATAGCAAAGTCTGTTATACCTCCGTTTAACTTGTTGTGGGAAAGGTTGATCCGTTCGATATTAGGTGCTAATATCTTACCATTTAAGGTACCTGATAGAAAAGAGGATGGCATATTCAATTCTGTGAGTTGGGGGGTGTTGAAAACAGGTATTTCGTCTTCATTAACATAAGAACTGAAATAGAAATCTTGAAGTACGGGTAGGTGTATACTATCGGGCAATGCGTCATATGAAGTGAATTGGATTTCTGTTATACTTATGCTGGTCACTCCACATAAAGAGGAGGTATCTGTTATTATGCCGGGCCATTTGGCCATTGGACCTGCAAAACGGGATATATTAGGATTGCCACCAATAGGGCTTCCATCAAAAATGAGATCCGTAGTTGAGTACTTTAGGAAGTTCAGTACTTCTAATGAGTCTTTTACCAATCGCATAGCACAACTTTGACTGGGTATGGAACGAAGTACCAAATTATGGTGTTCATTATCGCTTATCGTGAGTAATGAATTGCTCACTTCGCAGAAGTAAGACCCGTCGCTGGAAGGGGTGAAGCTGCTATCTGCCACAGCAGTATATATTATACTTGTGGGGTCATTTTCATTGTACCAATTGTAGGTGTTATTGGCAACATCTCCTGCTTCTACATAAAGGGTTTCCTCATTAGGAGTAGTATAGGTAGGAATATGACGTTGTGGTGCATATATGAAACAATCATTGTCGGGACAATCTTCCATCATAGACATATAATGAGAATGACTCTCCTTCAAGTCTTGAAAATTGAGTCGATTGTTACTGATGTTTAACTGCGTGAGTTGTGGAGTGCTTGTTAATATTCCCACAGTGTCATATATAGCATTACCAGAGAGGTCAAGTGTTTGTAATTCTTCGAACTCGAAGAATTCTGCACGTAGTCGACCTTGTAAACCTACGTTTTGGAGGTATAAGGCATCCACATAGCATTCGTCATTACTCAGTCCGACTCCATGCCAAGTGCTGGGGTCGTTATCCGTGTAACTCACCCACCAAACATTTCCCTGATTCGGCACACTGTCTTGTTGAAAAGTCCAGACATGGCCTTCAAAGTATCTAAATAGATCTACTAATTCTGTGGTTTCGACCGGATTTACTTCATCGCACTGAGCGGTCAGTTGATTGGAAAAAATAAAAGCGGTCGAAAGAGATAGTATTATCCCGAATAGTATGGAACGGAGCACTGTTTTCATCCTATTATTTTTTAGGAGGTTATTAATAGGCATGGTTGTAAGGGAGGTGTTTTTGTGTTATGCTACTAATTGTTTTTAGTATAAGCGATATTATCTACTTATTAGGGAAAGTGAAAGAACAACTAAACTCGTCCGGGGCCAGATCGGTAAATTCTGAACTTTCTAAAAAGTGTAAATATTCTCGTTCTAATTCAATGGTAAGGCTATCTGTTTCAAATGATGATGTTTCCATGTACAAAACCGCAGGATTAATGGTGTAGGAATAGCTTCCTCCTCCATCAACGAAATCAACATTATCTAAAGATATATCGGTTGGGGCACTGTACGAGAACTCAAATGAATACGAAAATTCATCTGTTGAGTACGTGAATAAGCAGATAGCTTCCGTGCCTAACAAGATATTTTCGAAGGTAATAGGGCTGATTACACCTTCTTCTTCAACAGTACCTGTTCCTGTATAAGAAACTACATTTGTACACAAGGAGATATTACTAAAGTCAAAGTCAAAAATTTGATTAGGTGTTAGATATAGATGATGTTTCAATCCTGTAGCGTTAGAAGTTAACTCAAGTATGAATGTATGGTCAGCACTATATGCAAACAGTGTTAATAATTGGTGATAGGATAGAGAAAAGTTACCACTATTTATATTACCCATTACAAGAGCTTCAGAGGAATAGTAAGTCAGAAATCGAAATACTCCATTAGTGATACTACCGTCACAATCAGTGATTCCTTCTCCCGTATCAATATTTAAATCTGGAAAACATAAGTCAGCTATTATGCCAATATTATATGTATCACCACTTACTAATGGTGGAACTGATACTGTTGGAATATAAGAGTTAACGTCAATATTGGTTGTTACTCCAAAAGGTACATTACAACTAAAAAAACCATCGCTATTTGTGTACACTACCAATGGACCAACTTGAATAGGAACACCGAATAGAGGTTCTTCATTACAGTCTACTAAAGTACCTGTAATAAATGTAGTAGGATCAACCGGGTCATCACAATTCCAAGAAGTGAAATGACTCACCTCCCCGA